>NZ_CP013655.1:1253348-1553348 GCF_001465345.1 Enterococcus rotai
AGGTTTTGATTGTCTAATTATTTAGGAATGTTAATAACCGGACAAAGATGTCCTGTTAGAAAAAGACAGAAAAAAGTAAAGTAATACATGTAAAGAGGAAACAGAGCAAAAAACTAGAAAGGAGCTAACGAGTTCTAGTAAGGATTATAAAAAATGACAAAGATGTCCTGTTAGAAAAAAGGATAAAACAGTAAAGTAATACATATCAGGAAGACCTAAATAGAAAAGGAAAGGAGGAATTAGAGTATGAAATTATGGAGCATCTTATGTAATTTTTGGTGGAGAATATAAAAAAACTTGAGTAAGTATAAAATTATAACATGAGAGAAAAAAACATAAATAATTAGCTACTAAAAAGGTAGGGAATATTCATGACAAAGATAAAATATTTTTTTAAAGATCAAGAAGTTATACATAGAAAATTAGTTATTGTAAATGATGGCAATGAAGATAAGCTATTGAAAATACTTAACAAAGGCGAGCTGTTGAAAATTGTTATGCTTCCTCAAAAAACAGAAAAGGAATTACTTTTTGATTATTTGAATGTAGAAGATGTTGAAGTGCTAGAAATAAAGTAAAGAAAATTCAGTTAAATCATAGGAGTGATAAAGATGCAAGAAGTTACAATGAATAACTATTTAGTAAAAACGAAGAGTTTAGTAAAAAAATATAAAGATTATCATGCTGTAAATGAAGTATCAATGACGATCAATCAGGGAGATATTTATGGATTTATTGGTAAAAATGGTGCAGGTAAAACGACTTTTATTCGGATGTTAACTAATTTAATCGAGAAAAGTTCAGGTAGTATCGAATTTTTTAACGGTAAGGAAAAAATAAAAGTTGGTGCTGTGATAGAATCACCAGCATGCTACCCCTATCTATCTGCACAAGAAAATTTGAATTATTATGCTATTCAAATTAATTTGCCTGATAGAAAAAATCGCATTAAAGAAGTGCTGGAGTTTATTGGATTAGGAGCTGTGGGTAAGAAAATGTTTAAAGATTTTTCTTTAGGCATGAAGCAGCGCTTAGGCATTGGGTTAGCTATTTTGAATAATCCGAATTTACTTATTTTAGATGAACCAACTAATGGTTTAGATCCACAAGGGATTGTTGAAATTAGAGAAATCATAAAAAAATTAAATAAAGAGTACAAAACAACGATCTTAGTATCCAGTCATATTTTATCAGAATTATCAATGATAGCGACTAGATATGGAATTATTCACCAAGGAAAATTGATTAAAGAAGTGACGACTCAAGAACTTGAGACTGAATGCAAAAAAACAATCATTCTATCAAGTATGGATAATCAAAAATGCCAGGATGTTTTAGAAAAAGAAGGGTATGTTGTGCATATTGATGATGCTAAATTAACAGTTAATGCAGAAAAGTCTGAAATGCCAAGTATTTCTGAGCTTCTATTTAACAATCAATTGTATCTTACTTATTTTTCATACAAAGAAGAAAGCTTAGAAGACTATTATTTAAAATTAACAGAGTAGAGGAGAGTTTATATGTTAAGTCTATTAAAATCAGATAGTTATAGAATTTTAAAAGGAAAGCTTGGTTTTTATTCAGTAGCAGGTTTAATCATATTCGGCATATTTTTTGGAATAGTTAGAGATGATACACCCAGTTTAGAAGTGATCCAAGATGGTTTATCTAGTGCTTCGATTTTTGTCTCAATTTTTATGATCAATATTTTTATTATTGTTTGGGGCCATGAGTTTACTTATCGGGTCGTCAATAATTCATTGATTTTTGGAATTAAAAGATGGGTATATTTTCTAAGCAAGGTTGTATTAACCTTCGGTATGGTGATTCTCTTTTTAGTCATTTATACAGGAGCATTAGCGAGTACGGTGTGGATCACAGGTGGCGGTTTTTCTCTGATCGAAATGATAAAAATAATGTTATTGCAGCTACCATTGTATTTTTCAGTCAGTCTTATAGGTGTATTGTTGTTTAACGTTATTAAATCAAGTAATGTTGCAACGGCCGTATTTGTAGCGCTGATTTTGATTGGAGAAGGTCTAGTTTCAAGCATTATCTCAAGTTATTTTTTAGCAGCAAATGCGCTATTAGATACGCTACTATTTACGAATATTAGACAACTGACAGACTATCAAAATGTATCAAACCAGACCTTTGTAATTGTTTTTAGCAGTGCATTAGTCTATAGCATCATATTCTATGTATGTAGCTATACTTTATTTAAAGAAAGAGATTTCAAATAATAAAAAATAGAAGAGGGAAGTGAATTGTATGAAAAAGAAACTGATGATTTTAATCCTTGTGGTCGCAGTTGTTCTTTTTGTTGGCTATACAACAATACGCTCAGATAAAACCACAAAAGCTATAACAAAAGAGTGGAGTTTTTCAGCAGATGTGATTGACTCGCTATCGTTATTGGGCGCAGAACAAGATGTTAAGACAACGATTATTGAAACTGAAAAAGAAGAAACTGTGGTTAAATTAGCTGGAAAAGTGTCTGATAAAACAGAAAAAGAGCTCAATAAGGCAAAGACTAAGGCAGCGAGTTTAGAAATTACATTGTCCGATATAGATGGATTCAAATTGATGCCAAGCAGTGATGGGAAAAGTGAACTAGAAATGAAAGTTTTCTTAGGTAAAAATGCAAGCATAAAAAATTTGAAAATAGAGTCAATAGTAGGAAATGTTGATGTTACGGTCCCGCAAGATTTTCAAGGGAAGTATGTGACGACTGCTAAAAATGGCGGAGAAGTTTTAGCAGTTCCAGATACAAGTAAAGATCAGGATGAAGTTATAGAGATTAGTACCATCGGAGATATTCGCATTAAAAAGTAAGGAGAATGTACTATGTATGCCCATTATATGCAACATTCAACGACAGATTGTGGAATCGCCTCGTTAAAAACGATATTAAAACAACTACGAATAAAAATTGGTAATGAGAATGAATTATATCAACATTATAGTATTAAAAAAACGCAAGGACTTTCTCTTGATGAAATGAAAACCATTTTAAAAAAGTACGGAGTGAACTCTAGTGCATATGGAGTGACAGATTTTGAGAAATTAAAAAAAGTTGAAAAGCTTCCTATGCTATTGGTCGTAGAGAATGATGGTGTGGGTCACTATATAGTTGTTCATGAGATAAAGGATAATCAGTCATTCATAGTCTCTAATCCTGCAGAAAGAACTCTAATAGAATACGATGAAGCCTATTTAAAATCGATATTTTTAGGCTATGCCCTATGTATTGCAGATTCTAATTCACTTGTTACAAATAGATCAAAAATGAAATTCAGAATGAATAAGGTGGAATCAAGTTTAGGTAAAAGACTTTACAAAGAAGTCATGCAAGAGATTTCTTATAGCTTAAAAGTAAAAATGATTGGATTGATCTTGTTAAAATACCTACTTCCGATAGTAACAACTTTTCTAATTCAAGGAACACTATCATTAAATAGAACAGATTCTGCTCCTATGTTTGTTTTTGTAATATCTGTAGCGTTATTGTTGATTTTAGGATTCTATAAAATCAATATTATGGAAGGAAAGCAAAAAGTTACACTTGAAAATAAGATTCAAGAAAAAATTTTAATGAAATATTATGTTCAAAAAGTTAGTGATATCAAATCTGGCGGTAATAGTGATAATGTCACTGGTTATTTTTGGAATTTGTTTGGTTCAGTTTCGGGTTTGCTGGAAAAATTTTATTTTAAGCTTAATTTAGTTTATGTGTTGCTATTGGCAAGTATTGTTTTCAGTATAACGCCTTTATTATTTGGTGTTTTAGTTTTCTGGATTGGTTTATTTTCTTATTTTTTAAAAAGGAAAATAGATATTATTAGAAATAATGAAAAAGATGTCATTGGAAAATCATCGGCGTTTTCATTCTCTGTTGAGAATAATATTAAAAGCTCATTTGATATCAATTTGTTTTCCAAGAATAAAGAAGCAGAAAGCTTTGTTCAACAGAAAATCCAAGATTATTTTGAAAGTAAAAATCAAATGGTCACGAATGATTTGAAAATAGCTTCAATGTTTCAAGTGTTTTCAACGCTTATCTCAATTTCAACATTTGTTGTGTTCGGTGTAAATGCAGCACTTCACACTGGAAGTACTACTAGTTTATTAAATGATTCAAATGGTATTTTGATTATTTCTATCATACTTAGTTCAGTTGCGCCAGTTCTGCAATCATGGTTGAGTTATCAAAAAAGTGCCATTGCGATTGATTATATTCAAAGTGGCGAAGATTATACTGAGCAAGCGGAAAAATCAGAGGATGTATTAGATGTTCCAAAAATCACCACTATTGATGTGAAGAATTTGAATTTTTCTTATGATGAGAAAAAAACGATATTCAAACAGTTTGATACGAGATTTGAAGCAGGAAAACTATACACTCTTATTGGAGATAATGGTTGCGGAAAATCAACACTCATTAATTTACTTTCAGGGGTGTTAGATCCAGATTCTGGAACAATGATTGTTAATGAATCAGTCGAAAAGAGCTCATTTAAAAATACCAATATTAGAGAATATATTAGTTTGTATTCGCCTGAATTCAATTTGTATGGCAATACCGTTGGTCGTAATATTCGCTATAAGGTGTTTAACGAGCCTTTGACAACAGAGGAGAAGTCTCACTATGATGACTTGCTGGATTTAAAGTTGCCAAATAGTTATTTCATTCAGAGTGAGGGGCGGAACTTATCTCAAGGTCAAAAACAAAAAATTCTATTAATGCGAGCTTTGTATCAAGATACAAGCCTTTATATTTTTGATGAACCAACTGGAAATTTAGATAGTGCGTCTAAGAAAAAATTTATGAATTATATCAAAAAACTAGCCAATGATGAAAAAAAGATCGTGATTGTAATAAGTCATGAGACAGATGTTTTAGAATATGCTGATGAAATTATCAATATAAAAGAAAAAAGACGGGGGGATAAGAATGAAAAATAAAACAGGAATACTGTTATTGTCCATCGTTGTTATTGTATTTTTTGTGATTCTAACAGCAACTAAATCGAGTGCCAGTATAAAAGACAACACAATATCAATCCAGCAAATCGAAGATACCATTACAAACAAAGAAGACACATTCATTTTAGTAGGAAATCGAAATTGCACGTCATGTCAAATGTTTCTCCCAATTTTAGAAAAAGCAGCGAAAAAAACAGATACTGAAGTCTATTATCTGGATACTGAAAATACTAGTAATAAAAAGTTTATAACTAGTAATAACGTAACAGTGACACCAACGATACTAGTGATCAAAGCTGGTGAACTAACACGCTATGAAGGTGCTCTAGAGTATGACACAACAAAAAATATTCTTGAAGGTAGGGAAGTAGAATGAAGTTAAAGAGAATAGCAGTAATCTTGTCAGTAATTGGATTGTTTAGCTTGGGTGGAACGGCATATGCATTAAAAGTAGACAATGATAAGAAAGATCAGCAATTAGTTGTTGAACAGTCTAACTATCCAGAGATTTACAACACGGTAGATTCAATTACGTTTGATAGCTTTAAAGAAAAACTTGAAAAACGAGAAGATTTTTATGTTTATGTAGGTCGACCTACATGTGGAGACTGTAATGACTTTGAGCCGGAATTTATTAAATTGGTGGAAGAAAAAAACATTTCACAACAGATATTTTATTTAAATGTCGCAAAGGTTAAAGAGAATGAGGAAGAATGGGAAAAGTTCAAGTTGGATTACAACATTAAGTATACTCCAACACTAGCTAAATATAGTAAAGGTATTTTGACGAATAAAATAGAGTGGACACCCGAAAATGGAATATCCCTGCAGAAAGTCGCAGAGTGGATAGATAGATATGTTGAGCCAGCAGCGTTAGTCAAATAACTACTGAGTTATTAAATCCATAAAAAGAGGAGGAAAAGAAGATGAAAGAATTAACGAAAAATGAAGCAAAAACAGTAGAGGGTGGATTGAGATTTTGTTTCTTCTATTGGAAAGGCTGGGGCTTCTTCTGTAAATAAGAAGGCAGTAAGTAAGAGAGAACAGGTTTAAAGGGAATCAATGTAAAGCAACCATAAAAAGAGGAGGAAAAGAAGATGAAAGAATTAACGAAAAATGAAGCAAAAACAGTAGAGGGTGGATTGAGATTTTGTTTCTTCTATTGGAAGGGCTGGGGCTTCTTCTGCAAATAAAAAGAAGTAGCTAAGAGATCACTAAGTTATTGAATAGAGTAAGTAATGAGTAAAAAAAGATAGAGATTTAAGTAGTTTATTCATAGAAACTACGATCGTGACCTGGTCCATTTAGGAACAGGTTGCGTTTTTTTGTTTGTAATAGAAGTTGACTATGTGATTTTATAAGATAACTTTTTATAGCATACACTCGTAAGGTAATTTCACGCTTTAGAATTTGAGTATTTGTTGAAAGGATTCTTTTGTTATAGGCAAATCAATATCATTATTTTTTTATTCGGCTTATGATAAAGAAAGGAAGAGGTGAGGGAATCATGGAACACAATTACGAAAAAGCGATTTTTGCAGGAGGCTGTTTTTGGTGCATGGTCAAACCATTTGATACTCAACCAGGTATTATTTCGGTTGTAGCCGGATATACTGGTGGACATGTCAAAAATCCAACCTATGAGCAAGTCACAACAGGAATGACTGGTCACACAGAAGCTGTTGAGATAACCTATGATCCTACGATTATTCCATATGAAGAACTAGTAGAAACATATTGGCAGCAAACAGATCCAACCGATGCATTAGGACAATTTGCAGATCGTGGGGATTCTTATCGACCTGTTATCTTTTATGCAAATGAAGCACAAAAAGAAAGTGCAGAAAAATCAAAAGCGGCATTACAAGCAAGTGGTCGCTTTACGCAGCCAATCGTTACCAAGATTGAGCCAGCACAAGCTTTTTATCCCGCAGAAGACTATCACCAAGATTATTATAAAAAGCATAGTGTACATTATAATCTGTATAAGGAAGGTTCCGGACGTGCTGGATTTATTCGGAAAAATTGGAAAGCTAAATAATTTGAAGTGATGAGCCGGTACAAAACTAAAGTCAGTTTTGTCTCGAGCTCATTCTTTATTTCCATATTAGTACAAAAAATAGTCCGATACTTAAAAAAGGCACAAAAGGCAGTTGTCGGATAGTTTTCTTTAAAATGTATTGGGAGATGAAAAGAAAAAGCAAGCCGCTACTGCTGGCAATGAACAATAAAAATATAATCGCTTCGCCACCTAAAAATAAGCCCCACACTGTTAATAAGAAAATGTCGCCACCTCCCACAGAATCAGGAAAGATATAGTTTAGTATCTGTAAACCAATGAATAAAATCAAACTTGTAAACAGGTAAAAGGGGAATGCCAAATAAATATGTCCAATACATAATAAGATGGAACCGATATAAAATAATTTAGGTTCTACGATTAAATAAAGGAGGTCAGTTAAAGATAAAACGACAGCCATCAATAAAAAAAATAGAGAATAAATAGGATGAACCGCTTCAAGCAATACGTAAAAACACAGTGATCCGCAAATCAACTCACTAAAAAAATAAACATAAGATAGCTTACATTTGCAGTAACGACAGCGAAAACCCAAACATAGAATTGAAACGATCGGGATCAATTCGACCATCTTTAATTTAGTTTGGCAATAAGTGCAGTGGGAAGCAGGGCGCACTATTGATCGGTTGGCAGGTATACGTTCTGCCACTAAACAAAGAAATGAACCTATCACACTACCAATAATAAAATAAATAATCGACATAGAAAATACTCCTTTCATAAATAAATACGCAAATATCTCCCTTTTTAACTAGACAAATATTTTTTTATTAGGAATAATGAAAGGGAGAAATGAGGCGAGAACATGGAAAAAATAGCAATTGGTGTAGATATTGGTACAACGCAAACAAAGGCAGTCGCTTTTAGTGAGGATGGAGCAGTTCAAGCATCTGCTTATATTCGTTACCCGCTCATTCAGGAAACAGAAGGTATGGCAGAGCAAGATATAGATCAGATTTTTCAGGCTGTCATTACTTGTATTAGCTCGGTGGTGGCAAAAGTGCAGCCACATGAAATTTCAGTAGTATCCTTTTCAACGGCGATGCATGGCTTGATCGTCATGGACAAAAATCATCGGCCATTGACAAGAGTTATTACGTGGGCTGATAATCGTGCAGAGAAATATGCAGAAGAACTAAAAAACACGGCACTAGGAACATCTATTTATCAAAATACAGGGTTACCGATGCATCCAATGACCCCGTTTCATAAAATCCGCTGGCTGAGAGAAGAGTTTCCAGAGGTTTATGAACAAGCATATAAATTTATTGGGATGAAAGACTATATTTTTTATCGTTTATTTGATCAATATATTACCGATATCAGCACTGCTTCAGGAACAGGCTTTTTAAATATTCATGACCTGTTATGGGATCAACAAGCATTAGCGGAGCTGGAAATTACTACAGAGCAGTTGCCAAGACTAGTTAAACCTACTCAGCAATTAACTGGTTTAAAGAAAGAATGGTTAAGTCTGTTAGGATTGACGCCTCAAACAATTTTTGTGTTAGGCGGAGCAGATGGTCCGCTATCAAATTTAGGCTTAGGGGCTTTGAATCAAGGAACAGCTACTTTAACGGTTGGAACCAGTGGCGCATTGCGCTATATTGTTGAGCAGCCTCAGACTCATCCACAAGCAGAGACCTTTTGTTGTGTGCTGGATGAACATCGTTGGGTAATTGGCGGTGCAACAAGTAATGGTGCTGGTATTTTTGACTGGGCTTGTGAAAACTTTTTAAAAGAAGTTCAAATGGAAGCCCGTGAGACTGGTAAAAATCCTTATGATGCCGTGATGGAACTTGTGAAGGAGACACCGGCAGGAGCTAAAGGCTTACTGTTTCATCCTTATTTACTAGGAGAACGGGCACCATTATGGGATGCGGAGGCTACCGGTAATTTTGTTGGACTGAAAAGAAATCATGATGATAAGATTATGATGCGGGCTGTGGTTGAAGGAATTTGTTTGAATTTGAAACGTATTTTAACGGAATTGGAAGAGCTAGGCGGATCAGTGAAGGAAATTCGGGCCACAGGTGGATTTGCTGATTCAGAGGTTTTTAAACAGATCATGGCAGATATTTTTGGTTATAGGTTATCAATGACAGAAAGTGTCGAGGCATCTGCCATGGGGGCAGTTTTAGTAGGCTGGCAAAGCTTAGGAAAAATTCCCAGCTTGAAAGCAGCAGGTGATTTGGTAAAGATTTGTGAAATAGTTGAACCGAATAGTGAAAAGCAGCAAATTTATCAACAGATTTATCCACTATTTATCGCAACGCAACAGCAATTATCAGCCAGTTATCATCAATTAGCCAAACTAAGAGCTGATTTAGACTAAATTTTTTTGACAAATAACGCTGAACTTGTTTTACTAGTAGTAAGAGAACGGAGGAAAGGAAATGAAAAAAGTCTGGATCACTTCTTTGCTTTTGGTCGGAATTTTTCTGACAAGTTGCGGCTCAAAAGGAATCTCCGCAGAAGAGGCTGGTGAATTGTTTGTTGATCGCTTGGTCTATCAGAAAAGAGAAAATGAATTTTCGAAGGAATTTCGTGATGGCGAACAAGTAGGCAAAGAGTTAGATAAAAACAGTAATACGTTTGAAGAAAACTTTGCAAAAGGATTATCCTCAACAGGTGCCAAAGTTCCGCAAAAAGCAGCAAATCAACTAACAAAAGAATTATTACAACAGACAAAAGCAAAAACATCCTATAAGATTATTAAAATAGATGAAACAAAAACTGGGGCTGTAATTTCTTATTATGTAACTGGTTTAGATTTAGTGAGTGCTATGCAGGAGATGACCAGGCAGTTGGTAAAAGAAACCTTAGCTGATCCAGAAATAGCGAAAGATGATCAAAAAACACTAGATGCAACTTTTTCTATTTTGGAAGAACGGGTCAAATCAATCAAAATCAAAACAGATCCAGTTCAGCTTGAACTACGTTTAGAAAAGGAAAAGGGTAAATGGTTTATACCAGATAATCAAAAAGAAGCTGTATCCAATTTGTTCCTAGCATTTATTTCGGGTTCTGAAAATACAGAAGCGATGAATCAGGAGCTAGAAGAGGCAATGAATGAAGTTGCTAAAGAAATTATTGACTCATTAGATACTATGCCACTACCTAATAACAATTGATATTTCAGATTATAATAATTATCAAAAGATAATATTTATAAAAATGAAGATTTTACTGTACTTTTCCGGCATTTCGTACTACAATTATAGATGTAGATAAAAACTTTAGGAGGATGATGTATAATGAAATTTGAACAAACTAAAGAAGTGTTGAACCAACTAGTTGCAGATCTAAGCCAGTTTTCAGTGGTAATCCACCAAACACACTGGTATATGCGTGGCCCAGAATTCTTGACATTGCACCCTAAAATGGATGAATACATGGACCAAATCAATGACCAATTAGATGTTGTTTCTGAACGTTTGATTACATTAGATGGAGCTCCGTATTCAACTTTACAAGAATTTGCAGATCATACTGGTATTGCAGATGAAATCGGTACTTATGAACGCACAATTCCTGAGCGTATGGAAAAATTAGTTGAAGGTTATCGCTATTTAGCTGACTTATACCAAAAAGGAATCGATGTTTCCGGCGAAGAAGGCGACGATTCTACACAAGATATCTTTATCGCAAACAAAACTGATATTGAGAAAAATATCTGGATGTTGCAAGCAAAATTAGGGAAAGCACCTGGTATTGATGCAGATTCACGTACTAAAACTCGTTAATTTAAAACTTGTAAAAGCATATGAAAGATAGTTAGTTATCTTTCATATGCTTTTTTTAGTTTTCTTCGTTAGCTAGTTTCAGCTTGCTACGCATAATGGCAGCTTGGACTTGTTCAAAGCCGGTTCCACCGTATGAAGTCCGCCGTTCAACAGCTGTTTTTGAGGCTAAAGTTTGGTAGATGTCAGCTTCGATTAAGGGGGTAATCGTTTGGTATTTTTCTAAGGGAACATCTTGTAAGTAGATGCCTTGTTTTGTACATTCTAGGACTAATTTACCAACAATTTCATGTGCTTGCCTAAATGGTAACCCTTTGTTGGCTAGGTAGTCTGCTAATTCTGTAGCATTTGAAAAATCTTTTTCAGTTGCTTTTTCCATGATGTCTGTATTCAGCGTCATTGACTCAACCATACCAGCCATGATCTCTAAACTAGTTAAGATCGTGTGAGACGTATCAAACATCCCCTCTTTGTCTTCTTGTAGGTCTTTGTTGTAAGCTAACGGCAACCCTTTTAAAACGGTTAAGAGGCTGAATAAATTGCCATATACGCGACCAGATTTTCCTCGAATCAATTCTGCCATGTCAGGATTTTTTTTCTGTGGCATAATCGAGCTGCCAGTAGAAAAAGTATCGGTCAATTCGATAAATTGAAATTCGTGACTACACCATAAAATGATTTCTTCGCAAAATCTCGAAAGGTGCATCATTAAAATAGAACTATTGCTAAGAAATTCTAGAATAAAGTCACGGTCGCTCACGCCGTCCAAACTATTGTCATAGATCGAAGCAAAACCTAGTAGTTTAGCGGAATATGCTCGATCGATGGGAAATGTCGTACCCGCGAGTGCTGCACAGCCCAATGGCGAGATGTCGATTCGTTTTAAGCTCTCTGAAAAACGTTCTTGGTCTCGAGTTAGCATTCCATAATAGGCCATCATATGGTGGGCAAACGAAATCGGTTGAGCATGCTGTAAATGTGTATAGCCAGGCATGATCGTTTCAATATTTTCCTCAGCTTTATCTACTAAGACTTGGCGTAGTAAATGGATTTTTACAATGACTTCTTGAACGACTTCTTTTAAGTAAAGATGCATATCGGTTGCCACTTGATCATTTCGGCTGCGTCCTGTATGTAGTTTGCCAGCCACAGGACCAATTTCTTCATGTAAGTGCTTTTCGATATTTAAATGGATATCTTCATTTTCTATGCTGAATTCCAGTTCGCCAGCGTTTAGTTTTTGCTGAAGAGTATTAAGTCCGAAAGTAATCTGCTTGGCTTCATCAGTCGTCAAAATACCTGTTTTAGCTAACATTTTTACATGTGCGAGACTCCCTAAAATATCTTGTTTGGCTAATGTTTGATCGAAAGGGATCGAAGCACCGAATGAATCGATCCAAGCTTCACTTTTTCCTTCAAAACGTCCGCCCCATAATTTTCCCATTATCTGCACCTCTTTATTATGCATTATTATTCATTCTCAAGTTGCTTATTTTTCTTCATGGCCTATTGATTTCCTTATTTCCATCCGCAGGTAGAAAAGAAATTCTCCTAGAACAAGCCACTCGTTGAAGGTGAAACAATCGGATAACCTTATTTACAACGAATGTAAAAGCTATCTCACGTATAGAATCACTCTAATTTTGCTTGTTTAATGATGCTTGAACTTCCGCATTGACTTTAGTTGGTAGGCCCCAAAGTTTGATAAAGCCAACAGCTGCTGCTTGATCAAAAGTATCAGCAGATGTATAAGTTGCTAGATTTTCGTTGTAGAGACTATTTTCTGATTTACGACCTTCAACAATTGCATGCCCTTTGAACAATTTTACTCGAACTACGCCATTTACGTATTTTTGAGTAGACTTTAAAAAAGCGATCAAGGCATCGGTTAACGGATTGAACCACAATCCATCGTAAATGATTTGTGATAATTGATTTTCGATGATTGGTTTAAAATGAGCCATTTCACGGACAAAGGTCAAATCTTCCAGCTCTTTATGAGCGGTCATTAGAGTGATCGCTGCTGGACATTCATAAACTTCACGTGATTTGATTCCCACTAAGCGGTTTTCCACATGATCGATTCGCCCAATGCCATGTTTACCAGCTAAGTCATTTAAATCGAGGATCAACTCAGATAACAGCATGGTTTTGCCATTGATAGCTGTCGGAACGCCCTCAACAAAAGTTAGCTCGATGACATCTGCTTCATCAGGTGCATTCTCCAAACTGGCGGTTAGTTCGTAGGCGCCTTCAGGAGGTGTAGCCCAGGGATCTTCTAAAATGCCACATTCATTAGCTCGGCCCCAAAGGTTTTGGTCAACTGAATAAGGATTGTCCAAATCAGCTGGGACGGGAACCCCTTTTTCTTTAGCGTAATTGATTTCTTCTTCACGAGACCATTTCCATTCACGAACAGGTGCAATAACACTGATTTCGGGTGCAAGGGCATTGATCGCAACCTCAAATCGAACTTGATCATTCCCTTTTCCTGTACAACCGTGGGCAATTGTTGTTGCCCCTGTTTCGTGAGCTAATTCGACTAATTTTTTAGCAATCAAAGGACGAGATAACGCAGAAACTAGAGGGTAAGATTGCTCATAAAAAGTATGGCCTTGTAAAGCAATCAAAGCAAATTCTTGGGCGAACTCTTCTTTGGCATCAATAGTATAAGAAGCAGATGCCCCCACTTCTAACGCCTTATTCTTGATAAAATCTAAATCTTTCTTTTCACCAACATCTAAACAGCAAGCGATCACATCATAGCCTTCATCCACTAACCATTTAACAGCAACAGAGGTATCTAGTCCTCCAGAATAGGCTAAAACAACTTTTTCTTTCATGAGTAACACTCCTTATTTTCTAATTGTCTTTTTTGATTGTTCTCATCATATCACTTGAAAATGCAAAAATCAACACTTTTTATAAATAAATATACATAAAAATAAATATTTTAGGAATAATATACATTTTTGCTTTTGGAAGGCGCGTAATATACATTACGCATATTTAGGTGTTTTCCATTTTGAAATTAGAAGTAAAATTTTTTAATCTTAAAAAAATTAGAAGAAAAATAGTGGAAAACCTCAGAAATTCATTGACTTTACTAGTGATAGAAGGTATCATATTAAATGGTATTGTTTGCCCCACAATGAGCCCCGGAAACTCAAGTGAATGTCAAACATCGAATAGAAAATTGGAGGAAAGAATTGTGCGTACAACATATATGGCCAAATCTGGCGAAGTAGAACGTAAATGGTATGTAGTAGATGCAACAGATATCCCAATGGGACGTCTTTCAACTGTAGTTGCTTCTATCTTACGTGGAAAAAATAAACCAACATTCACACCACATGTGGATACTGGAGATTTCGTAATTGTAATTAATGCTGATAAAATCAAATTAACTGGTAACAAAGCAAGTGATAAAATTTACTACCGTCACAGCCAATACCCAGGTGGGTTGAAATCTGTTACTGCTGGTGAATTACGCGATAAAAACTCTCGTCGTTTAATCGAAACTTCTGTAAAAGGTATGCTTCCTAAAAACACTTTAGGCCGTAAACAATTTACTAAGTTAAACGTATACGGTGGAGCTGAGCATCCACATGCTGCACAACAACCAGAAGTATTAGATATTACTAACCTAATTTAAGGAGGGAAATTCATTGGCTCAAGTACAATATAGCGGCACTGGCCGTCGTAAAAAATCTGTAGCTCGCGTACGTTTAGTACCAGGTACTGGTAAAATTACTGTAAACAAAAAAGATGTTGAAGAATATATTCCACACGCTGACTTGCGTGAAGTTATCAACCAACCATTTGGCGTAACTGAAACTAAAGGCGCTTATGATGTAATGGTAAACGTTAACGGTGGAGGCTACTCTGGTCAATCAGGTGCGATCCGTCACGGTATCGCTCGTGCATTATTAGAAGTAGATCCTGACTTCCGCGGAGCTTTAAAACGCGCTGGTCTTCTTACACGTGATGCCCGTATGGTAGAACGTAAAAAACCAGGTCTTAAGAAAGCTCGTAAAGCTTCACAATTCTCAAAACGTTAATTATTGGAGTCGTTGCGAATTTATTCGCTTACGAATGCAATATGGGACGGAGATTTCGCAAGAAATCGAGTACCATTCAATTACAATGTTTCAAGACACTTTCCAAATTTTTGGAAAGTGTCTTTTTTGATTGGGTTAAGAGTTTGGTTTGTCTGTCTATATTCTTCCAAGCATTTAATTGTGTCAATTTTTTGTTTGTTTATTTGTATGTCCGTAAACTTTCTAATCCTATTAGAAGTTTCTGCATGATCGGAAAGAAATTTAATAATTAGACAATTAATTCCTTGATTTAGTAAATCTGAAACAAATGTTTGTTGTAAGCTTTGGGAACGGATGTGAGGAACTCTCTATTTTTTTATTAATTTCAAAGGTTCTTGAACGATTTTTATAGAGTAACATTTTTTCGCTGTTTCTATTCTCGATCTTTTTTATTTTTTAGTCAGGTATATTTTTTTATTTGTCGGGTTTACTAACTATTCAAGGATGTTATAATTATTATGACTGTTTAATTGTTAACGGTAATAATTAATAGGAGTGTGAAAAAATAGGAGAAACGGTCAGTACAGATGGAAATGCAGTTGCTAAATTTGCTGCGGATATTTTAGTTGCAAAGGGAAGTATTGATTTTAAGCCAACAAATAGCATTAATACGTCTACAAGTCCAGCAACAAATGAGTTGAAAACTTTAATAACTAGTTTTCAACAAACAATTGATACTTATAAAACCTGTTTAACCACAGAGGTAAGAAATGTACAAGCCGTACATAATGCAATTGAAGAAGCAGATAAAAAAATAAAAGATAGCATATCAACAACGATGCAAGCATGAGGTGGAATAGATGGATAAAAATTTATTTAGCTTGCGTATGAAGGTAGAGGAAGCAGAAGAAGATTTCAACAGTTTGAAAAAGAAAACTGGAGAGATTCCATTTGCTTATGAAGAGTGTCAAAAAGCGATCAATCGACAAAAAGAGATATGGGAACGTGTCCTACATTATTCTAAAGGGACAGATTCAGAAAGACAAGTCTATCAAAAATTAGATGAACTGGAAGAAAAGCAAAGGGAACTTACAAAAGTTTTTTCTATTGCAGATGAAGAAATTGAAGACGAACTGACGGATAGAAAAGCAGTTTATGAAAAAGCTGAATTACTATATGAAGAAACTAGAAAGGAGGACTCCGATGAAAATAATGTATGAGGAACTAAGTGATGTAAAAAGTAGTATTAGCTCTGAACGGTTAAATGCTGTAAGTAGTTTTAATTCTGTAACAAGTTCAATAGATGGATTAGCTGGGAATAGAAATTTATTAGGTGGTGGCTGGGTTTCAACTGTGAGCCATCTCCAAGCATATCAAGAGATAGACAAAGCACTATTCAATGTTTATTATGAGATGGACAACAGTTTAAATAGCTATTTAACAGACTTTGTTGGTGAAGTTGGCAAGACAGATGAAGTATTAGACACAGATGATTTAGGCGGATTGCTTAGAGATTTACAAACGGCTCAAAACGAATATACTAATTTAATGAGTGATTTGGCTAAGTCGATGAAAAACGTTCCTGTATTAGGTGATTTTTTTAAACAACAGAGCATTGATCCTATTAAAGAAGATATTGAGATTTTACAGAAATATCAAGCTTTTGAATCTAGTCACGCCTCTCAGTATTCGGAATTATCTAGTTTGATTAGTGACGTAAACACAGGATTAGCACAATTAGGCAATCCAGCAAATTTTCTTAATCCAAGAGACGGTTATAAAATTATCAATTTTAACAACCAAAAATGGTACAAAAATCTAAAAGGCTATAATGATAGACAACCAAAAAGTCGTGTTGAAACGGTGACAGAATTGGATGATGCTGGAAATGTTGTTCATGTGGTCTATAGGAATGGTGTAAGAGATGAAAAATTAACAGCTCAGTTAACGGAAGCAATGAAAGGAAGTTTGCTGGACAGAAGTATAGATGCAGTTGCCAAATTTTTGGATATTGTAGGAAACGTTGTGTGGACTTCTCTAGGAATCGCGACAACAATTACAGGTATAATTGGAACAATTGGAGGCTTGGCAATAGTTTCGACCACGAATGGTGTTGGTATTCTAGTTGGTGGAGAAGTCATTCTAGATGGAGTAGCTGTAACAGCAGAAGGAATAGCGATTACAATTGATGGTATAAATGGATTAACAACAAGTAACTTTACTTCAAGTGATGGTGGAGGAAGTTATAATAAAAAATTTCCAAAAGGAAATAAGGAATTTAAAAAGAATTTTGGAACAGATGAGAATACATTTCATAGAGATATTAAACCAGAAATTCAAAAGGATTTAAAAACGGATCCGAAGTTAAGCAAATGGCTCTCAAAATATGGTAAAAATCCAGATATAGGAGTAGATAGCTTAGGAAATATTGTTTTAAGAGCAACCAAAGGAGCAAAACCATTTGCTGAGATTGTAACAAATTTGAAATTAGAGTGGTATCTGTTACCATAGGAGGAATTAAATGGGATTTTCATTAGATGTATTTGTCATTGGACAAAATAAAGGTCAAAAGTATCAAAAAACAAATTCATTTTGTGCAGAGAAGCAATACGAATGGACAGAAGAAGATATTTTAGAAGAACAAAAAGAAATAGAAAAACTAGGCGAAAAGGTTAATGAAGTTTCTTTTCCTTTTTATGAAAAAACTATTGGGAAATGGTATACTCTTGGGAAAGAAGAGGACGGAGAAGTTTGGTGGGCTTTAGGACTAATTGACACAGATTTTGATAAACATTTACCAGTATCAGCATCATGGTTAATTGATGAAGAGGATTTTAAAAATTTTTCACCAGTAATTGTATTTGATGAATATCAAGAAGATTTAGAAACATTATTGGGAGAAATGATTGAATCTTCCCCCACAAAATCACTGATAATTCGTCCAAGATATCAGAGTGGGGAGAATGAGATAGTTCAAGGTGTTATTCCGTTTGAAAAATATATGAAGTTATTAAAAGAAGAAAAAATTCCTTTTAATGTTTATACAATTGTAAGAAAATAAAATGAAGAATATAAATCAATTTATTAATGAATGGGAAAAAGGATCCAAGCGACTACATTCAGAGCATATCGATTTTTTCATAAATAAAGATACATTCGATTACGAAGATTGTTTAGTAATTATAAATGATATTAAAAAGGAACTAAAGAATAGAGGAATCAACAGTCCCAAAGTAATGGTTAGAATCCAATGTGGACAATCAAAAAGAATACAAAATTGGGGAGAATTATTTTGGCAGTTAGTAGATGCTAATTCAACACCACCAGAACTTTTTATTAGTAATCAAGACTTCTTAGATTCTAGTGTTTTTAGTCAACAGATCAAACATCCAAATCAAGGAAAGAATATTGAAAACTATATTGCATTCTATCCTGATGAAGATGGATTTAATCGTTGTTTAAACCTAGTTGAAAAAGAGGTGCCTTATGTCTAATCTTACTTATTTTTTAGAAAAAGTGAAGAAACGAGAGAATTCATTTGTTTATATAGATGACTTGCTTCAAAAAGAAGAAGTCACGTATGGTGAAGTGGTAGTAGTATTAAATGAATTGGCTGAAAATATATCGGCAGAACAGTTTTTAGAATGTCAAATTTCCTCAGAGACAGAAATCATGGTAAATAATAGTGAAATTTTATTTAATTTACCCATTGATACGGAATGGAGTATACCAACTATTGAAAGTAGTGGAACGTTGATTTGGTATCCAAAAGAAGAGGAAAAAATTATAAATATTGAAGGATTATCAGAAACATTAGTAGCAGTTTATTATATTCAATCAGGCGAATATTATTTAACAATAGTGTCAAAGACAGTCTTTGATACTAGGCGTGTTTCTGAGGATGTTTTAAATTTGATCATTCCAATTTCTGAAGGTGACATGGTTCTTTGGGACAGTGATCAATATATTGGTGAGAAAAGATTTAAAGAAATTGTAGACTATTTGGAGAGTTCTGGCTATATTTTTATCGTTCATAAAAATATAGTTGATAATATGGAGTCTATCACAATAAAATCGACTATTGATTGGAAACAAAAAGAAATTTATAGTATTGAGCTTACAAAAAAAGGTAGAGGGTATTATGCAAATAATGAACTAGGTCTTGAAGTAATGAAATTTGTTCATGATATATCTGTAGATTGAACTTAATAAAAATAACAAAAACAGAAAGCTACTTTAACTTCAAGTAGCTTTCTGTTTTTGTTTTCAACTTAAGTCTTTAAAACTAAAAATATCTTCAATAGAAACATGAAAATATTTTGCGATATTATGTGCAAGTAGTAAGGACGGGGTGTAACGATTTCTTTCTAGTTGAATGATTGTTTGTCTGGAGACACCTACATTATCAGCGAGTTCTTGTTGTGTTATTCTTTCCATTGCTCTGTGAACGAACATGAATCGAACTTTCAAAATCTGTCTGGTTCTTTTTAATCATAATAATTCTCCTTGTCCTTCCTGTTCAATTTCTTTGTAAAAAAGACACTTAAAACAAAAAAGTTAATAAAATATAAGAAGAAAATCGAATCCAGTGTCAGCATTTTTTGAAGACTGATCATCACCATCCCGAAAATACAAAAAGCATTAACCAAAAAAGTGGTTTTAATCACATACTTTTCATGTTCTGTCGATTGAAGGCTATACTTACTTATTTCATATCCCACAGTTGAAATAGAAAAAAGGAAAAGTATAGGCAATTTTTCTGTTGCAAGATTTAATACTGCAGAATCAGTAGAGAAAAAGGACAAAAATGGCTCTTTTGCGAAATAAATAATGAAAGAAAACAAGCAATAACCTAGCAAAGACAAGAGAAAGGAGATTTTAGTGATCTTACCTATTTTTTTCGCCTTTCTTTCTCCGTAAGCTTCGCTGACAAAGACTGTTACAGCATTAGCAAACATAAAAGTAGGTAATTTTATAATAGTTAATCCCTGTGCGATTAATGCATAGGAAGCTAGGTTTAGTTTACCTGATCGAGCGATGATTGCTTCAAATACAATAATAAAAATAACTCCTTCTAATATTTCCTGCCCAAGTAAAGGCAATCCTTTTTTTACGAGGTTCTTTATATAAATTGGTTTTTCTAAAATAGCTAGTTTAATTTGATTTTTCACTAAAAAAGTATAAACGAATAAAGTAAACAACAAAGAAATGTTTAAAGACAAACCAGCTCCAACTACGCCCATTTTAGGGAATATGAACAAACCGTTGATGAAAGTATAGCTTAGAAATAGTTGTAAAATAGAACTTGCAAGGGAGATTGTAAAAATATACATAGTCTTTTTTTCTACTTTTAAAATATTCGTTAAAGTAAAAGAGTATAGCGTTAATAAAATATACGGAGACATTGAGAGTAAATAGATACTGGCTATTTCTTGTAATTCACCTGTGAATCCATAAATTTGATGAAGAAATGTATTTCCAAATAGAACTATTAAGGCTATGACTCCAAAACCAACGATTGTATTAAGGACTGTAATAGAAGAAATATACTGGTAAAAACTCTTCTTATCTTTCTGTCCCAATGCTTTTGACCCTAACATATTAAAAGCCACACTTAAGACTCCTAAAATACCACCAACAGAAAATAGTAAGCTATCTATCGTATTTACGGAGGATAAAGTTGACGATGAAAGTCTTGAAACAATAGCAAACGAGATTTGGCCTATTAAAAGTTGTATTAAACTTGAAGCTAATAGGGGGAATGAAAATGAACTTAATTCTTTTGTTAATGACAGATTAGCTTTTTTCTTCATAATTTACTTCCTTAAATGGGGAAATTTCTAAATATAAGTGGTTTTGAATTAGATTAGTGTAGATAAGATCTTTAATGTGAATGAGATCACATGATTTTCTGTGAAGAATAATGTATACTTCTCCTTTATGCTATTTATTCATTACTAAAAATGGTATCAAAAAGCTTTTTTGTTGTCAATATAAGGTGTAAATTACTTGAATACAAAAAAAGACCTGAACACCATTCTAAAAATGATATCCAAGCCACAAAATGATTAATTCAAATAGAAACAAGCATTTCAATTCTTATTCCGCCACATTCCCACTACTCAAATAATTTCCTTTTTCATCCAAAGGTAACCAATCCAAGAAATTTTTCACATATTTATCCCAGAAATCCCACTCATGTCCACCCTCATCTTCAATATAAGTAAGTGGAATTTCTTTCTCATCCGCAAATGATTTAAAGCTTCGAACACTTTCAAGTAAGAAATCTTCTGTGCCGATTGGAAGATATATCTTAGGAATGTCTTGTTTGTTTTCGATCAATTGATTGATTAAATAGTAATAATCTTTATCACTATCTTTAATCGTATCGATCCCTCCAAAGGCATTGTCATAAAAGTCTAAACTCCAACCTGTAACGGATAATAATTCAGAACGTGCAATAATTTGATCGATCATCAAACCTGGTGAAAAAGCACCGATATGGCTAAAGGTTTCATGGTATTTCAATCCGTTGATCATAGCGCCATAGCCACCCATTGAAAGACCAGCGATGAAGGTATCTTCTTTTTTATGAGACAAAGGAAACATGTTTCTCGTAAATTCAACCAGTTCATCTGCCACGTAGGCACCGTAGTTTTCACCACGATTTGGTTTATCGACATAAAATTGATTTTCACCTGATGGCATGATAACAGCTAGATTATGCTCTTCAGCCCAGCGTTGAATACGGGTGCCAGATAAATAATCCGTATAATTACCAAAAGCGCCGTGTAATAAATACAATGTTTTTAGTGGCTTTTGTTGGACCACTTCTTCTTTTCCAAATGAGATATGATCTAAAGGAATAATTGCGTTAAAGGTTACCGTGCGTGATAACATTTTTGAAATAAAGTTTACTTGTACTAAAGCCATTATGCATCCTCTTTTCTAATTTTTATCGTATCTTTTTGTATAGCAGTTTGCGCATTCTTTTTCTTTTGAATACTTAACAGAATAAAAGAGCATGCACTTAATAGAATGAGACCTATTCCACTCATTAAAAAGCTATCGGAAGCGGTTGTCATCCCAAAGGTTTTACTTAAAAAGCTATTGATTGTGGGAGATAAAAAGACGCCTAAGTTGATCCCGACTAATAACACACCTGTCGCTAAGTTAGCGGAATTCTTCGGTGCAATTTGCCCGACTAACATAAACATGAAAGGCGCTGCTAAACTAAAGGCTAAACCTGAGATAATAGCACCAAGAGTTACAATCGCAACTGAATTGGCGGATAAAATAATGATAAAGCCAAGACCGATACCTAATAGTCCAATTGGCAATACCAGCTGTTTTAACCACTTGAAAATCTTGCCATAGAAAACACCTACAACAATGCCGACAATTGTAACGGAACCTAAAATACTTGCGGCAGTTTCTGGTTTGCCAATGCCAGTTTCCACCAGTAAAGTAGCTGTTTTTAACATGATGACAAAAAATAAAGCGTATACAATTAAAGCAAAAAGCATTAAGCCGATGGTCGCTCCGTTGACACGTTCTTTTTCTTTTTTAGTGTTAGCGGTCGGATTATCTAGTTTTTCCGCTGCAGGTAAGGTCACAAAAAGAGCGAATAACGCTAGTGGTAAAACGGTAATAGCGTAAACTAAAAAAGAATTCTGCCATCCAAATTTAGTAAAGTAGCCAACTAATAAGGTCATCACAGTGCTGCCAATCGACCCCATGGCTCCTTGAAGCCCCATCAAACTAGCCTGCTCATCCCCAGAATAAAGTTCAGTAATTAAACTTACGGCAAGGGCATTAAATAAACCAACTCCTGCTCCAAACATAAAACGTGATGCCAAGATAGCTGTGTAGTTTTCTATAAAAACAGGAATAAGGCCAGAGATCAACGCAATGATGAGCCCTAATAAAACCGTCTTTTTCTTGCCTAGAAATTTAACAAAAATATTACTTAACAAAACAAAAATTAAAATCCCAAAGTTAGGAATTGTGGCAATGAGTTCAATTGACGAGGTACTTTGATCTGGAAAAGACTGCTGCATCAAAGGGATAAGTGATGATACGGCGGGTCCCGCTACTAAAACTAATGAGATAGACAGTAATGATGCTTTAAATAAAAAGCTGTTTTTATTCATGATAGCTCCTCCAAAAGGTTATTGTAATCGATTACAAGGAAAGGATATCACGAATTTACTCATTAAAAAGGGCGGAATCTATCGAAAAAAAGGTCATTTTCTGCCATTTTGTTTTTTTCGATAGTCCAATTGATATTTTTTTGGTGTTTGCTGGAAAACATCTTCAAAGGTTCTTCTAAATGATTTCTCATTGGGGAAACCAACGATATCAGAAATCACATGAATTGGTTTGTCACTATGAAGTAATAGTTCTTGCCCTCGATTGATTCGAACCAACTGGACGTATTTCATAACGCTTAATCCAAGACTTTTCTTAAAAAGTTTGCTTAAGTAATTTGTCGATACGTGAAATTGATCAGCTAGGCTCCCGACAGATAATTCTTGCTGATAATTTTTTTGAATAAACGATATGATGGGCTGCATTTGACCTAAATGTTGCTGATAGACATTAGAATTGATCGGCATTTTTTCGCGGTGCATCCAATCTTTTGCCATTAAATAGATTAATTCGTAAGTTAAACGGATCAATTGCAGCTCTAAAAACGCTTCCGGTTCCCGTCTGACCAGATGATAAAATTGACTAAGAACTTCCCGTAATTGATTGAGTTGCGCAATTTTTCCTGAAGGTAGATGATCAAAACGCATATACTCAAAGTCAGGAATCAGCTTACTTAAAAACTCATAAGGAATCTGGATCGTCAATGCTTCTAGATCAGCGCAATAACTGGAAACAGCACCGTGAACCTCTGCTGAATTAATGAATAAAATGGTGCCAGGTTCTGTTTGATAGGTCACATTATTGATTGTATAGTTTTCGATTTTTCCAGAATAAGTGTAGGAAATCTCGAAAGAAGTGTGCCAATGTGGCAATACTGTTCCTGCTGAGTGATCTGAACCATGAACGATCCAATTGACGGGAATTAATTCGTGTGTATATTCAATAAATTCATGCTCAAAAACCATAATTGCACCTCTTTAATTTTTTTCATGCCAATAGCTCTTTGGTGTCATATGTTCATACTTTTTGAATACTTTGATAAAATAACTCGCATCATTAAAGTGAAGCAAGGAGCTGATCATATTTAAATCGTACTGTTTAAACTCTAATAGTCGTTTGCTTTCTTCTATTTTCTGCTTCATCACATATTGATTGATAGAAAGCCCGACTTCTTTTTTAAACAACTTAGACAAATGAGGCACAGAATAATTTGTATAAGCAGCGATCATCGGGACAGATAAATTCGAGTAGATATTTTTATGGATGAACTCACATGTTTTTTTGACAGTGGTAGAGTACTTGATATAATTGTATTTACGTACCTCTTTACAAAATAATAGGAGTATTTCTAATACGGGCGGTTGGGCTCCATGAAAGTGATTTTTTCGTTCAATGTCTTGAATCAAGTTGTCGCTTAAAGTATACGCTCGTTCATACGGAACGCCGCCTTTAATCGCGTATCTTGTGGAAACGGCTACGGCTACAATTAGGATGTTTTTTTGATTCCTCAATTCTGATTCAGTTGAAAGTATGCCTGTCTGGCTATTTTTTTGAAAAGCGTAATAGTATCTTTTTAATCCTTCTTCATTACCGTTCATGACTTCGATAAACATAGCCTCTTCGCTTTCGAAATCATGATGATAAAGTTGTTGTTCGATTTGCTCACTTAGCACTTTTTCAATGATCGTTTCTCTTAGGTAGAGAATATTTTGATTGAGAGACTGAACTTCTTTAGCTGTGAATTCTTTTTCCTTCATAAATAGATGAATGGTTTCAGAAATCTTCAATAATCGATCGTTATGAGAAATAAAATTGCCGACTTCATCATCAATGAATAGACAGACCAATTGATTTAATTTATGGGTATCATAAGCGAATAATAGTAATTTTTGTTCTTTGAAATAGTAATTATGAATGATACTTGTTTGCGTGATTATTCGTTGAATTTGTTTATCTGTCAACTGATGATTCGTAAGATTCTTCTGGTGATTGATCTGTCCATTTGCTTTATCCACAACAATATAAGAAAAAATAGCGATATCGGATAGATGATTCAAAAATTTTATAAGCGCTATCATCGTTTTCAGCTCCTTTGATATAAAAATACCATTAATCATAAAATTATACTATTATTTCTCTCTGAAATGAGTAGAATACAATTGAAAGCGCTGTTAAAATCGTATCAAGAGATAATAGGAGGAAAGCCGTATGACTGAATTAACCACTCACTTTTTAAGTATTGATATTGGAGGCACCTACATTAAGCACGCCTTAATTAATCGTAGTGGCCAAATTATTTTTGTGAAAAAGGAAGAGACACCAAAGAATATTGAAGAGTTCAAAAGCTGTTTAACTGGTATTCTTGATCAATACAAAGGACAAGTTAAAGCGGTAGCTGTTAGCTGTCCAGGTAAAATCGATTCTAAAGAAGGGGTTGTTTATCATGGGGGAGCCTTGGTTTACTTACATCAATTCCATTTGAAAGAATTTATTGAATCTTATATGAACCTAAGATGCGCCATAATGAACGACGGTAAATCAGCAGCACTTGCTGAATTGTGGTTAGGGCAGTTAAAAGACATCGAAAATGGTGGTGTGATGACACTTGGTACAGGCATTGGTGGCGGTCTTGTTTTAAATAAAGCACTTCACTCAGGCAGTCATTTCCAAGCAGGAGAGTTAAGTTTTATGCTCCTTTCAACGAATGTTCCAATCAGCTTGGAGACTGTGGCGGGAGCGAAAGGTTCTGCAGTAAATTTCATTCGACAAGCATCAAGCCTGCTGAATTTAGATAATCCGTTAGATGGTAAAAAAGTTTTTGAGGAATTAGAAAAGAAAAATGAGTTGATTTATCCATTATTTGAAGAATTCTGTCGTAATGTGGTGATTGTGATCATGAATGTTCAATCCGTCGTTGATTTACAACGAATCGCTATTGGTGGCGGTATCAGCGCACAACCAATTCTTGTGGAAGAAATAAAGCAACAATATCAACAATTACTTGCCTCTGCTCCAGTGTTAGAGACGATGTTGACGCCAGTAGAAATTGTTCCTTGTCATTTTAAAAATGAAGCTGGATTGTTGGGAGCTTTGTATCATTTACTTGAAGAATTAGAAGAAAATTAATCATTTCACTTTTGGGAGGAATCATAATGGCACGGGAATACGATCTAAAATTAGTAGAAGCGATTAAAAATAAGCAATATACAGAAATACGTCGTGATGTGTCGGTCATCGTAAAACCAATTCCAGATTGCGATATTGATGGTGCGATGGATCCACGGGTGTATAAAGGGGCTAAAAAAATGAGTCTACTGATGAAATTTATCCCCAAAAGTATGCTGAAAATGGATGCTAGTCCAAAATCAATCAAACGTTTGCGAAAAATGTTTAATAGCGTAGATTCAACACCAATGGTTGAAGCAGACATTAAAGAAATGACTTTTACGATTAAAGCGGAAGATGGTTTTGATATTCCCATGACTCGTTTTCAATCGGAAAAACCGATGACTCATTCACCTGTTCTCTATTTTATTCATGGCGGTGGTTTCTTTGCTGGCAGTACGGATGTTGTGAGAGAAGCCTTGAGGTTATTTGTTAGTCAAACCAATATGATTGCGGTCAGTATCGATTATCGTTTAGCACCTGAAAATCCTTTTCCAATTGGACATACGGATTGCTACTCTGGCTTAAGATGGTTAGCCGACCATGTGGAAGAATGGGGAGCTGATAAGCGGAGTATTTTCGTCGCGGGAGATAGCGCTGGTGGGAATTTAACAGCCTATTGTAGTAACCGAAATATTGAAGAAAATCGTGATGATGTCTGTGGTCAAATTTTACTTTACCCAACACTTAATATGGGTGGGATCAAGGATCAATATACTGAATTTGATATTGATCAAGATGTAGCGATTTATCCGAAACAAGCCAGCGTTATTCGTCCCGGTATTGAGATTTTTGGTGAAATGACGACCGGTTTATCCGATATTTTAGGGACAAAAGATATTTTAAATAAATACTTAACACCCTATATGTCAGTCAGTGAAAAAATGCCAACAACGATGATCACTTCAGGAGAACATGACTTTTTAACCTTTGAAAGTTTAGCATATGCTAAAAAATTGGTTGATTTAGGAGTGGATACGACCTTTACTTTATACAAAGGTATGGGGCATGCGTATATTGATCATGTAGGGAATTATCCGCAGGCAGAAGATTGTATGCGAGATATTAGTGAATTTATTAATAAAAATAGGAGATAGAAGATGAAAAAACAAACAAAAATCTTTTTTTGTTTCGTTGCTTGTGTACTGCTTATCTTTACTTTTACTGATTTACAGATTTCGGAAACGCTTTACAATCCAAAGAGCACGTTTGGTTGGTTCTTTGAATCGTTTGGAGAAGTGATTATCGCATTGATTGGTTGTTTTAGTACAGTTGGAATGATCAGAACAAGTGGAAAAAAATGGTCTGTCAGCAATATTCTATTAGGAACTCTATTTTTGTTTGATACCTTTATGGCAAGCTTTTTAATTACGCATTATTTAAAATTACCAACTTTTGCTATGGGGTTATTAGGAATTTGCTGCGTGGTTATTTTCCCTTTAATTGGACGTAACATTAAACCTGCTGATTTTGAAGTGGTTCGGCGGATAGCCAAAGCTGGCGTTGTGATTTCCCTTGCTCCGATCCTCATCGTGACGTTAGTCAAAATGCTGTGGGGACGGCAACGTTTCCGCTCAATGCTCAACCCAGCAGCCGAGTTTACGCCTTGGTATGTGATAAACGGATTTACCATGAATGATGATTTTATGTCTTTTCCTTCGGGCCATTCGGCTAATAGTGCTACCATCATTTGGATCACTTGGTTACCGTTATGGTTAGAAAGAATAAAAGGGAAAGAGACGCTGCTATCTCTTATTTCTGGTATATGGATCATTTGTGTGATGTTAAGTCGTGTCATTATGGGCGCCCACTTTGCTAGTGATGTGTTAATGGGGGCATCAATCGTGTTGTTTTTAAATATGTATTTAAAGAAGAAGTGGTATCCTTCTATTGAACTTGGGACACATTAAAAGTTTGCATGAAAATAGGTATGATTTTGTGAGAAGTAGGCAAAAACAGGCCTATTTTTTGCTACTTTCTTTATGTTCATGTAGACGGAACTTGTAATGTATATTACTATGAGAGCTATAAATAGATTGTTGAGGACATACAAAAGACTTGGGGGAGTTGTTGTGAAAAAAATGAAAAGAACTATTTTATTTGGTTTATGCATGGTGTTTTTTGGGATTTTAGTAGGGTGTAATAATTCTGCTAAATCGAGCGTTGATACGGCTATATCATCATCTAGTAGTACAGAAACGACAGAGTTGACCGCCAGTAGTAAAGAAACTAAAGAAACTACAGAATCAATTACTAAACAATCAAGCACAGTTCAGGACACGAAAGAAACAGATGAATCACAGGAACAAGTAAAAGAAGAGCAAGCAAATGAAGTAACTGAAGAAATGAATCTCTCCCAAATTCAACAAGGCGATTATTCGAGCCTTAATGGAACTTGGGTGAACGGACTGGGTAATACAATCTTTGTAGAAAACACTACAATGAGTTTTACAGACATTTCTAACCAGAAGCAAGCAGCGGAAATAAATGGATTAAACATAAATATTCCCAATTTGAATTCGCCAGATGGGACACCTGAGTTAGTATCTTTTATGGGAGATAATAATAAAGTTCAATCGTATGAACAGCAATTAGGAATTGAAGAGAATCAAGGATTTATTTCTTTAAAAAGTAGTCTTCCAAGTGCAGCAATCTACGTATCATTTTTACCAAAAGGGGTAGTGGGAGACATATTTGAGGGAGATAGCACTAGAGATAAAATTGTTGCTGTGGGTACGCAAAATACCGCTACATCAGTTCGAGCAGAGTATGTCTATTATAAAATCGACTAGATAGGTGTTAAGGAAATAAAACAATGCATTCAAAAAAATAGTATGTATCTATAATGAGATACTGTGATTTCTTTATGAAGTGCCCACAAAAAATGGGTGCTTTTTTGCTTATTATCCTGACCAAAATCAAAAGAAAAAGCGCTCCATTTTAGCGAGCGCTTAAAACAACTTATTCTATCAGAGACTCATTTCTCTTTATAAAAATCTTTCAAAATCTCACGCACTTCATCCGTCGATTTCGTCCCCATCAATTTAACACGCAAATCACTAGCGCCAGGAAATCCCTTCACATAAATCTTAAAGAAACGATGTAAACCAACGATTGAGCGTGGTACCATTTCAGCATACTGATCCTGTAAATTAAGCTGCATCTCCAATAATCCAAGTAAGTCTTGAGATGAATGCTCTTTCGGTTCCTTTTCAAACGCATAAGGATTTTTAAAAATTCCCCGACCGATCATAATCCCATCGACGCCATATTGTTCTGCAAGTTGCAAACCTGTTTGTCGGTCAGGAATATCACCATTGATCGTAATCAGTGTTTGCGGAGCAATCCGATCACGAATATCCATAATTTGCGGAATCAAGTCCCAATGAGCATCAACTTTGCTCATTTCATTTCGTGTTCGTAAATGAACAGAAAGGTTGGCAATATCTTGTTTTAATAAATGGGTGATCCAATCTTCCATTTCCGCAATTTCTGCATAACCGATCCGAGTTTTAACACTGACAGGGATATCGCCTGCTTTTGCGGCTTCGATCAATTCAGCGGCCACTTCAGGACGCAAAATCAACCCACTGCCCTTGCCGCGACCTGCAACATTAGGAACAGGACACCCCATATTCAAATCAATGCCTTTAAAGCCCATTTCGGCTAAGCCAAGGCTCATTTCTTTAAAAAATTCTGGTTTGTCTCCCCAAATATGAGCGACCATCGGCTGTTCATCTTCAGTAAAAACCAAACGTCCACGCACACTTTCGATGCCATCAGGATGGCAATAACTGTCTGAATTCGTAAATTCTGTAAAGAAAACATCAGGTGCGCCGGCTTCTTTTACGACATGACGAAAAACGACGTCGGTCACATCTTCCATCGGTGCTAAAATAAAAAAAGGCTTTGGTAGTTCTGCCCAAAAATTATTCATCATTCTATACTCTCCACTCTATTGCTTTCAGTTAGATTCTGAAAAACATACTCATTATACTAATAATACTGGAAAGAATCAAAGGGAAGATTTTTATATCAGCTAAGGTTAGTGTTAGTCGTAATACAAGTTAGAGATAGAAAGTAAAAATAATTTGCTTATTTTTAGTAAGTGTATTATACTGGCGTTATCAGTTTAGTTCTAAACTAAAAGGAGGTTCAAAAAAATGGAAAAACTATCACTTACAGAAAAAGTAAAATTAAGTTGTTGGATGTCCATCTTGCAGTTTGTACAAAAAAGCAATCTCCAGTCCAATGAGTTTTTAAAACAATATGACCTAAATGCTTCAAAATTTGATATGCTTCATCAGATTCAGGAAAACCAACCGATCACGCAAAAGGAGCTAGGGGAGAAATTGCTTATCTCCAAGGGCGGTGTTTCGCAAATGATCAAACAGTTTGAAGCGGACGGCTGGATCACACGCCAACAAGAGTGGAAGGAAAAATACATTTCCTTGACCGCTAGAGGGCAAGAACAGCTAGATAATTGTTTTATTGCCCAAAGTAAGCTGCAAGCATCCGCATTTGATAATTTAACGAAACAAGAAGTCCTTCAATTAGCAAAAATCAGCAAAAAATTGATGAAATCATAACAATAGTTAGAGAATAAAAAAGGAGTGTAAAAAAATGAACGAAAAATTCGGAATAGATTCTTCAAAAGGCATGGAAATCGGGTTATATTCATTAGGAGATCACGTTAAAAATCCAATGACAGGCAAGCTGATCAGCGAGCAACAACGAATCAATGATATTATCGAAGCAGCAAAGTTTGCTGATGAAGCAGGCATCGATGTGTTCGGTGTTGGCGAAAGTCATCAAAGTCATTTTATCGGACAAGCGAACCAAGTGATTTTATCGGCAATCGCAGCACAAACAAAAGATATTAAGATTTCTAGTTCCGTTACCGTTTTAAGTACCAACGATCCAGTCCGAGTGTATGAAGAGTATGCAACGTTGGATTTGATTTCCAATGGTCGTGCTGAAATCGTTGCAGGACGAGGCTCTCGTGTGGGTGTTTACGAGCTACTTGGGTTTGATTTGAAAGATTATGAAGAATTGTTTGAAGAAAAAATGCACTTGTTGAAACTCTTGAATGAGGCTACACCAAATGAGCGGATAAATTGGGAAGGGAACTTCCGTGCACCCTTACAAGATGCGGAAATTCTCCCACAGCCAGTTCGTGGACATTTACCTGTTTGGCGAGCTGTAGGTGGTCCTGCAGAAAGTGCAATCAAAGCTGGATTAGATGGGATCCCAATGATGCTAACAACATTAGCTGGACCAGCTCCGATTTTTAAACGCTCAGTAGATGCGTATCGTTTAGCTTTAACGGAAGCGGGCTACGATGAAAAGGAATTTCCGTTGGCAACAACAAGCTTGTTTTATGTAGCTGAGACAGGCATCCAAGCGCGTAAAGAAATGTATCCATTTTTAAATGCTGGTTGGGGAGCAATTCGTGGCGGAACGTATCCAAAACAACATTTTGCTCAATCACAAGATACCAGAGACACGCTAATGGTCGGAGGTGTCAATGAGATTATTGAAAAGATGCTTTATCAATATGAATTGTATGGACATCAACGGTTTATGGCGCAAATTGATTTTGGTGGTGTACCTCTGGACCTAGTTAAGAAAAATATTGAATTGATTGCGACAAAAGTTATGCCGGAAGTTAAAAAATACACCAAAGAATAGGAGGGATGTTTATGAAAATCGTAGCAATAATCGGTTCAGCATTCGGCAGTAAGTCAAGAGTAGCTGTAAACTATACGGTTAATAAAATAAAAGCAGTACGAGAAAATGTAGATGTGGATGTTATTGATTTTTCTGAAATACAATTTCCCTTTGCTGATGGTCGTGAGTATTTTCAGTATGAAGGAGAAGTTGGGGCGGCATTGAAAAAGATCATGGACGCGGATGGCTTGATCATTGGAACACCAATTTTTCAAGCGTCGATGCCAGGGACTTTGAAGAATTTATTTGATCTGCTGCCAGTTAGTGCTTTTAGAAATAAGGTGGCAGGTATGATTGTCACGGCTGGATCGGAAAAACATTTTTTGATTCCTGAACAACAAATCCGTCCAGTTTTGAGCTATATGAAGGCTAATCTTGTGCCTAACTATGTATTTATTACAGATGAAGATGTTATGCGGCAAGAAATCAAAAATCCTGATATTGAGTTTCGTCTGGATCGTTTTGTGGATGATCTTTTCTTATTGTTGGATACGTATCAAATGATGATGCAACAAAAAGAAGCGGAATATGATTTTTAAAGAAAAGCTTATAGATAGGATGTTGGGGTAGCTTGATACAAAACTATCGTGATACGATGAAGTAAACTTTCTGGAGGTCATTATATGGGAACCATTGATCAAGAATATTTACAAGAGTCGATAGAACAATTTCTGTGTGAAGCGAATTGTTTAAAAACGTATACACACTGTATTGCTGTAGGTGATTATGCCTGTAAGTTAGCAGAGCGGTTTATGGCGGACCCACATAAGGCTCAGATTGCTGGGTATTTGCATGATATTTCTGCCATTTATCCAGATGATCAACGAGTGGCTGTAGCGAATAAGATGGGTATAGCGCTATGCAAAGAAGAACTAACACTGCCTATGATCATTCATCAGAAAATATCTAGGGAAATTGCTTTAGGTCAATTCAATATAACGGATCTGGAGATACTATCTGCGATTGAATGTCATACTACTTTAAAAGGAAACTACTCTACTTTAGATTTAGTGGTGTTCATAGCAGATAAAATAAAATGGGATCAAGATGGCGAACCGCCATATATTACGGGTCTAATGACGGCCTTGGATCATTCATTAGAATCTGCAGCTTATTATTATATTGATTATTTATTGAATCATGATATTCAGGTGATCCACCCATGGTTGAATGAAGCCTATGTGAAATTGAAACAACAATTAGAGTCTGCTTAGGCTTTATTTATAGAAGGATATAATGAAAAGACCTACTTAGCTCTCTTTTATAAAAAAGCTAAGTAGGTCTTTTGGATAATTATGATATATTTAATTTGTTTTACAACAAATCAGCATCTTTCAAAATATCCCTCCTGATTTTTGATCTGTTACGCCGTCATTGTAACAAGGATCATTTTTGTCAACAAAAGATAGCTGTATAAAATTGGACAATTGGTTGATTTTGTCTGAAAAATAGTGTTAGGAGTATAAGAAAAAAGCTTTCTAACAGTGTTGATTGCTAGAAAAGCTTACTAGTTATGTTGACTGAAAATAGAGAGAGGCGATGAACCTGTGATTATTGAACAACGGTCCACTCGTTAAGTGTTTTTCCAGTGGCATCAATCAATTCCAACCAACTATTTGTTCCGCCAAAATATAAAAATAGACCCACTTCATTGACGCTTTTTAAAATAATATCTTCTGTGGTCACATTGTTTTTCACCTTGTCTTGATGATCTTCTCTGATTCTTTGCCCCATTTTTGCTGAAAAGCCTAAAGACCCATCTTTATTAAGTGGCGGTTTGGCCATCATAGTAGCGCCAGCTTTTAACAACATTTCATTACGTTTGTGCCAAAGGGCGGTTGCTTTGCTCTCACGTGTATCGATAAAAAATTCGATTTGGCTGACTTCTTTGGTCCATTTATGCCGAGCTTTTGCTGGTTTTGCTTTGGCCTTTTTAGGTTCTTCATGATGTTTAAGCGGGTAGCCAAATTTTTCTAAGACCATAAGCACTTCATTTTTATAGGTCGTAAGTGTTTTGGTAGCGCTAGATGGAATTTTTGTTGCTACTCTAGAGTTCTGTTCTAGCTGGATGCCGTTTTCTAAAGCCTCTGTGATCAATTGCTGTTCTAAATAGCCTAATTCAATATCCCATGAAGGAACAATAGTGATCATTTTATTAAAAGTGACTTCAGTGTGAAAAGCCCCGGCTTCTGATTTGCCTATCGAAACAATCGTATTTTCATTTAGCAAAACATAGACAGCTGCATGTTCAAGCAGGATGCCTTCGTTAGTATCAAATAGGGTGATGGTTCCTTGTTTGTTATTAAATTCAATGGTTGTTTTGGTTTCCGTGATGAGGACAGATAAGTTGATATTCATATTAGACTCCTTTTTAATCCTTGTTTTCGGTTTATAAGTAAGTAAATAGTAGCATGAAATTCGTCATAAGTCCTGTAACTTAGACCAAGCGATAAATGTTATATAAAATAATATAGGTTATTTATGGTGGTATTTGTAATTTTCAGCAGGCTGTGTGTTATTTCTATAGTTTTTTATGAGAATAGAACTTGTATTTCAGGAGGTGGATGCGGTTGTTTCCTCATTTTTAATAGGTTAAGTGGTGATGGAAATTATCTTTTTTTACTTTATGAAGTTGATAATACTGCTTTCTCGTTGAATAAATAATAGGTTAAGTATGAAAAATTAAATGAATTTGCTCACATTTGATTCTCATTTTAATAATAAAAAAATAGTTGAAAAATAAGTGGCGTCTTGTTATTCTGTTCAGTAAATTGATGAAGGTGGTTCGGTCGATGGAAAAGCTTAAGAATAATGACTTTATAACGAAACAGGATTATCAAATGGCTTTGGAAGAGATCATTCGTCCTTTGAGACAGAAAATACTTGAATCAGATAGTCCAAGTTTACATTTAGGTAGTAGTGGAGCCGTCTATGATCAACAGCGGGCAGACATGGAAGCGCTTGTTCGGCCGCTGTGGGGCATTGCCCCTGCTTGGCGGTTTCAAAAGGATGATGAATTAAGAGATGCCTACTTAACAAAACTAATCAAAGGGACTGATCCAGCTAATCCTTACTACTGGGGCTTGATCGAGGATTATGATCAATACATCGTTGAGACAGCCGCCCTGTCATTGACATTGTTGTTGCACAAAAAATATGTTTGGGAATTATTGTCAAATACAGCGCAACAGAACATGATAAACTGGCTGTCGCAAGCGTTAGTGCGGAAAATCCCTAAAAATAATTGGACTTTTTTTAAAGTATTGATCCGAACTGCGTTGTTTCATTGTGGTGAAAAACTAGACCGAAAAAAACTAACTGAAGAATTTCAATTGATTGATTCGATGTATATTGGTGAAGGCTGGTATGTAGATGGGAAAGCGACACAAAGAGACTATTATATTCCGTTTGCTTTTCATTACTACGGCTTGATTTACGCAACTTTCATGAAGGAAGAAGATCCTGAAAGGGCCCAATGCTTGATTGATAGAGCGAAGTTATTTGCCCAAGATTTTATATATTATTTTGATAATGATGGTGAAGGACTACCGTATGGCCGCAGCTTAACATATCGTTTTGCACAAGGCGCTTTTTTCTCAGCATTGGTTTTTGCTGATGTTGAAGTAATTCCTTGGGGAGAAGTAAAAACAATTCTATCAACACATTTAAAAAAATGGCTAAACCATGATATTTTTACTTTTGATGGTCGGCTTTCGATTGGCTATCATTATGAAAATCTTGTGATGGCAGAAGGGTATAATGCGCCAGGTTCACCTTATTGGGCGCTAAAGACATTCTTGTTGTTGGCTGTGCGTAATGATCATCCTTTTTGGGAAGCAGTGCCAATGCCAGTGAAGAAACAAGGGAAGAAATTTGTGGAAAAAGGAAATATGCTTTTAATGCAGGCGCGAGACGGAGAGCACTTATTAGGGTTTCCGGCTGGGATGATGGTCGAGGGACAAGCTCATGCACAAGCTAAATATAGTAAGTTTGTCTATTCTACAAAATTTGGCTTCAGTGTCCCTAAAGCAGGTAGCAGCTATGAAGAAGGTGCCTTTGACAATACCTTGGCTATTGCTCGTGCCGGGGAAGATTGTTTTCAAACGAAAGGTGTGACAGAAAGTTACTGGCTGACAGAAGAGTGTGTTTATCAGAAGTGGTCGCCATTTGCTGGTGTAACAATCGAAACGGAAGTTTATCCTTTTGATCAATGGCATCTACGAGTGCATGAAATCGATACAAAAGTCCCGTTAGAGGTTCGAGAAGGTGGGTTTAGTCTGCCGTTATTGGGAAGAAAACCACAAGGTCAGCAAGGCTTAGATTGGAGTTTTGTAAGGGAAAAAGATTGGCTATCTCAGATTGTTGCGATAGAAGGATATGATGAAGCGCTGATTATTCAGCCGGAACCGAATACTTCTTTATTTTTCCCCAGAACTAGCTTGCCGTGCTTGAAAAAATCATTGCCTGCAGGTAAACATCGCTTGATTTGTCTGGTTGGCGGTATGATTAAAAGTGATAAGGAGACGAGAAATAATGATAAAAATTGAGTTGAAAAATAATCAAGATCGACTGATCGTGGGCAAGATCGACCATGAAAAGGAGGAACAGTCATATCTAGCCGAAGGGGCTGAAATGGCAGTTTTAGCTATCAAAGATTACACGTATGAAGTAGGAGATAAAATCGTGGTGTCGACAACGGAGCTAAGCTCATACTTGGCCGTACAACTTGATGAAACCCTACCGTTGTCGATTATTTATGTTGCTCAACAAACATGGGAATATCAAATTCCGCTTATAGAATCACTTAGAAAAGCTTCTGTTGAAACAGCATTTCAGTCAAAACGCCATCATTTGATGGTACGAAAAGCCCATGACTTTGAAATTAAGAACTATCAAAATCTTTCATTCAATTCTCATGATCAAAAGGCAAAATCAGGTGCGTACCCCCATGCAAGTGCGAATGTAGAAACGAGAGATGATGCAGTATTTTTTGCTAAAAATGCTATTGATGGAAAATATGGAAATTTATCTCATGGCTCGTATCCCTTTGCATCATGGGGCATCAATCAACAAAAAGATGCAGCGTTAACAATTGAATTTGGCCGTAAAGTTGAAATTGATTGGATCAGATTACTATTTAGAGGAGATTATCCTCACGATAGCTATTGGACTGAAGTAACACTAGAATTTTCAGATGGCACACAGCAAATTCTAGCCACAACCAATGACACAATGTTTCAAGAAATTAAATTTTCAACCAAAGTAACAGAGTTTGTGACCTTGAAAAATCTAAAAAAAGCCGCGGATGATTCTCCGTTTCCAGCGCTTACTCAAATCGAAGTTTTTGGGAGAAATAAGTAAAGAAATGAACCATGATCTTTTGCCTAGAAAGCAATCATGGTTTTTTTGTTGGAAAAATGTCGTAAGAAGCATTCGCTTTTTCATTTTGTTTGGGTTATAATGATTTTAGTTAATATGTTAACAAGTTAAGGAGCTGTAAAATATGTCTCTTCAGGAAAATAAAGATAAGCTGATCGATTTGGGTGAAAAGGTAAGCCCACAATGGTTAGCAGAACAAATCAATTGGTGCATCACACAAATCGAGAAAAACATGCAACGATTTGGTACACAATTTCCTTCTGCCAGTGCTACCAACGGGAAATACCGGATCAAAGCCAATGATGATTGGACGAATGGTTTTTGGACTGGAATGCTTTGGTTAGCATATGAATGGACTGGAAAAGAAACGTTTTTAAAACGAGCAATGGAAAATATCGTCAGTTTTCAACAACGTTTAGATGATCATTTTGTATTGGATCATCATGATATCGGTTTTTTATATAGTCTATCAGCAGGTGCGGGCTATCAAATAACTGGAAGTGAGTCCTGTAAGACAGAAATTATTCAAGCCGCAGATGTTTTGATGGCACGTTTTCAGAAATTAGGTAGTTTTATCCAGGCTTGGGGGAAATATGGTGATCCTAAAGAATATCGCTTGATTATTGATTCTTTGATCAACTTGCCTCTTTTATTTAAAGCAACAGAAATTTCAGGCGATGCTCGCTATTCAGCTGTTGCAACGAAGCATTACCATACATTGTTAAAGACTGTGATCAAAGCGGATGCAACAACGTTTCATACGTACTATTTTGATCCTGAAACAGGCCAACCGAGTCATGGAGCTACGCATCAAGGGAATAGCGATGAATCAATTTGGGCAAGGGGCCAAAGTTGGGCAGTCTTAGGGATTCCGTTGAATGAAGGGTATCTGCAATCTAAACCATTTCCAGAAAACTATGCACAAATTGTTGATGTATTTTTAGCGCATTTACCTGAAGATCTTGTGCCTTATTGGGATTTTGATTTTAATGACCAATACTCGTCAGATAAAGACAGTTCTTCTGCGGCTATTGCGGCGTGTGGTTTATTAGAAGCTGAAACGATGCACGCCTATCCAGATGCAAAAGCAATCGCCAAGGGAATGATTTATCAATTAGGAGAACACTACTCTGCTAAAAATACAGGTGGGAATGAAGGGTTGTTGCTCCATGGAGTATATGCACATGGAGAAGGCAAAGGAATCGATGAACCAAATTTATGGGGCGATTATTTTTATTTGGAAGCCTTGATCAGATTAGCAAAACCAGAATGGCAAAGATACTGGTAAAGGGGAATGACGATGCAAACGTTTGAGATAAAAGAAGATTTTTTACTAGATGGTAAACCAGTCAAATTGATCAGTGGTGCGATCCATTATTTTCGGATGACACCAGGGCAATGGGAAGATAGTTTATATAACCTAAAAGCTTTAGGAGCTAATACTGTAGAAACCTATATACCTTGGAATCTACATGAACCTGTTGAAGGAACGTATGATTTTGAAGGCTTAAAAGATATCGAAGCATTTGTAAAACTTGCGCAAGAAATCGGGCTGCTCGTTATTTTACGCCCTTCGGTTTATATTTGTGCTGAATGGGAGTTTGGTGGTCTGCCCGCTTGGTTGCTAAGAGAAAAAGGCATGCGATTGCGTTCGACTGATCCACGTTTTATGGAAAAAGTTCGTCAATATTTTAGTGTTCTAATTCCTAAACTAGTACCGCTGCAATCGACTCAAGGTGGGCCTGTGATCATGATGCAGATCGAAAATGAGTATGGGTCTTATGGAATGGAAAAAGACTATCTTCGTCAAACCAAACAATTGATGGAAGAGTTTGGCGTTGATGTACCACTGTTTACTTCAGATGGTGCGTGGGATGAAGTACTTGATGCTGGAACATTGATTGAAGAGAATGTTTTTGTGACAGGGAATTTTGGGAGTCGCTCAAAGGAAAATGCCCAAGTGATGCAAAACTTCATGGAACGTCATGGAAAAAAATGGCCGATCATGTGTATGGAATATTGGGATGGTTGGTTTAATCGTTGGAATGAGCCGATCATCAAACGAGATGGACAAGAGCTAGCGGCAGAGGTCAAAGATATGTTGGAAGTTGGTTCGTTAAATTTATATATGTTTCATGGTGGGACAAACTTTGGCTTTTATAATGGCTGTTCAGCACGCGGTGTGCTAGATTTGCCGCAAGTCACAAGTTACGATTATGATGCATTGCTGACGGAATGGGGCGAGCCGACCGAAAAGTATTTTCATGTTCAAAAAGCCATCAAAGAAGTCTGCCCAGAAGTTTGGCAAGCAGAGCCGCGCAAAAAAGAACCGATGAACCTCGGGACGTATCCTGTAAAAGAAAGTGTTTCACTATTTGCAACAAAGGATCAGATGATCCAGGCTCAGCAGGCGATGTATCCATTAAGCATGGAAGAAGCCGGTGAGGGATATGGCTATATGTTGTATTCAGTAGAATTGAAAAATTATTTTCATGAGAATAAATTGAAAATCGTAGAGGCGAGCGACCGAATCCAAGTTTATGTGGATGGAGAGCATCAGACGACGCAGTATCAAGAAACAGTTGGAGAAGAGTTGACGATAAATGGACAGCCGGATAAAAAAGAAATCAGTTTAGATGTTTTGGTTGAAAATTTGGGTCGAGTCAATTATGGATTTAAGCTAAATAGTCCCACTCAATCAAAAGGGATCCGTGGCGGTATTATGCAGGATATTCATTTTCATCAAGGCTATCGACACTATCCGTTAACGTTGTCTGAAAGTCAGTTGCAGGCTATTGAGTATACAGCGGGAAGTAATCCACAACAGCCTTCGTTTTATCGAATAGAGGTTGAGCTGGATACATTAGGGGACACGTTTATTGATTGCTCTGACTATGGCAAAGGGGTTGTGTTCGTCAATGGTGTCAACCTTGGGCGCTACTGGGAGGTCGGGCCGATCCGATCATTATATTGCCCAAAAGAATTTTTGAAAAAGGGGCATAACGAAGTGGTGATTTTTGAGACGGAAGGTCGAGAAATCAAAGAACTGCACTTCTCAGAAAAAGCCATTGTCGATTAAAAAATCGAAGCAGAAGCTTACTCAGCTTCTACTTCGATTTTTGTTTTGAAATATTTCCAGTGTTTATAACTGACGATATATTCGGCAACACTTCCGTCGGTAAGGTAAGAATGTTTGACTTGTTTAACTGCGGGTTCCCGAAAACTCAATTGCAATAAATTTAACAGCTCTGGATCGTTTGGAAAGACGATTTCATTGGTTTCGACAGAGGCTAATGAAAACAAATCGATCGCAAAATCTTTCCGAACTTTTTCGTAGACACTTGCATAAGCAGTAAGGTCTTTTTCGATTGGTTCTTTCATCAATTTTTTAGGCAGATGTGTGATATGGGCTAAAAAAGGTGTATCGCCAAAAGAGCGCACACGAATAATCTTATAGTAGCTGGCATTAGCAGGTAAGCCTAGCTGTTTTAGAATCTCAGGTTTATTTTCTTCTTCAACAGAGATTACTTGAACTTTCTCAGTATCTAAGGAGTGAAGCTCTATATCAGAAAACTTAACGTTTTGGGAGATCTTGGCTTTTGAAACAAACGTCCCTTTACCTTGAATACGGTACAAATAGCCTGCGCTGGTTAATTCGTTCAATGCTTTAACCGCAGTGATAGAACTGACAGAATAAATCCGTTTGATATCTGCCTCAGAATAAAATTTATCGCCAGGAATGAATGTATGATTTTTTATTTCGGCTAAGAGATCTTGTTTGATCTGTTCATATTTAGGAATCATGAGAGATTACCTCCATTCTCATAAGATAGTCAATTAAGGATAACATGTTAATTTTACTTTAGCAATTGCTTTATAAGAGTATCTGTTAGTAAATATACACAATAAGTAAGGTCATAATAAAAATTCAACATATTAAGATATTAGGTTTACGGATGGGTTATCATGTGTTATAGTATATTCGTAAGGAACATAACATGTTAAGTAGGGCGGCCTGCATTGCTATCTAGCTACGCGGGCTAACCTTTCGGGAAAAAGATAAAACCTGAATGTGACAAAAAGCGTCACAGTCATGTTTTCCTATTTTCCTGTCAAGGTTAAACGAGCCCGCTGCGCTTTTATTTTAAGGAGGGAATCAAGTGGAAAACATTGTATTGATAAGCCATGGCGGGATGGCTGAAGGTGTTAAAGGCAGTTTGGAGATGATTGTTGGACAACAAGAACATATTCATACCGTATCTTTACGACCTGATGGGGATAATATCCAATTTGAAAATGAGTTAAATTCAAAAATGAAAGCCCTTAACGGATCGACACTGATCATTGCAGACTTATTAGGTGGGACGCCTTGTAACGTTGCAGTGAAAAATTATTTGAATGTGGCTGGTGTTGAAATTATTGCCGGAATGACTCTTTCAATCGTAATCGAAGCTGTTGTAAATCAGCAAGCTTCTATCAAAGAACTTGTCTGTTTGGCGAAAGAAAATATTGTGGACGTCAAAGCTGGTATGAATAAAGCTGAGAAAGATATTTCGGAAGCAAATTTAGAAACAGAACTCAGTAATTATGGTGAATATGCAGGTTATGCCAATATCGTCAATACCCGTATCGATGAACGCTTGATTCATGGGCAAGTAGCTGGGATTTGGTCAACAAGTTTAGATACACAAAGAATTATTGTGGCCAACGATGAAGCAGCCTCAGATCCTTTGCAAAAGTCTTCTCTTAGAATGGCGGCACCTACTTCTATGCGATTATCGGTTTTACCTATTGCAGAAGCTGCGGAAAATATTTGTGCTGGTAAATATGGTAAACAAAGGCTGTTCTTGTTATTCAAAAACCCAGCAGATGTTTTAAGGTTTATTGAAGCAGGCGGACCAATCGATACTGTGAATGTTGGCAATATGAGCTACAAAGAAGGCGCTCGTGAAGTAACGAAAAGTATTCAGGTTTTAGAAAATGAAGAGAGTATTTTTGAAGCGATTGCTTCAAAAGGGATAAATGTTACGGCTCAATTAGTTCCAAATGACCCGGCAATTGATTTTATGAAGAAAATGAAAAGTAAAAATTAATATATTATCTCACTTTGAAATGTGCCAGGAAACACAGTGAATGAAAAGAACTGATGTTGAAAAGTACAAGGTGAAGCAAAGCGGAACGTTGTTACCATATCTAGCTACGCGGGCTAGCCTCTCGGGAAAAAGATAAATTATGAATGAGGCAAAAAGCACCTCAGTCCTAATTTCCTATTTTCCTGTCGAGGCTGGACGAGCCCGCTACGCTTTTAAATTATCTAGCTTCAAGAGCTAGCCTTTCGGGAAAAAGACAAAATCCGATTGTGGCAAAAAAGCGCCACCCTCTGATTTTTCTATTTTCCTGTCAAGGCTGATCAAGCTCTTTCAGCTTTTGCTTTGAAACACAGTGAATGAAAAGAACTGATGTTGAAAAGTACAAGGTGAAGCGAAGCGGAACGTTGTTACCATATCTAGCTGCACGGGCTAGCTCTTCGGAAAAAAGATAAAATCTGCCTGTGGCAAAAAGCGCCATAAACAGATTTTCCTATTTTTCTGTCAGAGCTGGGCGAGCCCGCTACGCTTTTAAATTTAGGAGGAAAATTCATGCATTTAGCGGCGTATCAAATTATTCTTATTACGGTTTATGCTTTTATTGCAATTAATGATTCACTTATTTCAAATACGTTGACGCAACCTGCCATTGCCGGAATGATTTCGGGGATGATCATGGGGGATTTGAAAACAGGGTTGATGGTCGGTGGGACTTTACAGCTTATGCGTTTAGGAATTGCGGCATTTGGTGGAGCTTCTGTACCGGATTATTTTACTGGAGCGGTGCTTGGGACAGCCTTTGCGGTTATTTCAGGTAAGGGAGCTGAATATGGGATCGGTTTAGCTGTGCCAGTATCACTATTGATGTTACAGCTGGATGTTGTGGCACGGTTTTGTAATGTGTTTCTGTTGCATCGTGTCGACAAAGCAATCGATAACATGCAGGTCAAACGGATTCCACGTTTAGTATTGTCAGGTTCATTTTTATGGGGATTGTCTCGTGCTATCCCGATTTTATTGATGTTGTTAGTTGGAGATGCAGCAGTTACGACCATTACTGAAAATATGCCGGAATGGTTGATGACGGGTCTGAAAACAGCAGGTGGTGTTTTACCAGTGGTGGGTGTCGGGATTTTACTACGTTACTTACCGACTAAACAATATATTCCTTATCTATTATTAGGATTCTTTTTGGCAGCTTATCTACAAGTACCAATGCTAGGTGTTTCAATCGTTGGAATGGTAGCAGCTATGCTGGTATTTAAACGGGATAGTGACAAACCAGTAGCGCAAGCAAACGCTGGGACAAGCAACTTTGAAGGAGGATTTGATGGCGATGAGTAATCAAAAACTAACGAAACAAGAATTGAATGCAATCAGCTGGCGCTACATTTTAGGAAGTCAATTAAACTGGAACTATGAACGAATGATGAGTTCTGGCTATTTATATGGTATTTTACCGGTATTGAAAAAATTCTACGGACATGATGAACAACAATTCCAAGATATGATGCGCACGCACAATCAATTTTTTAATACCAATGCTATTTTCGGAAACTTGATCATGGGGATCGATGTTGCGATTGAAGAACAAGATGGCTACAAAGCAAAAGACACGATCGTAGCGCTAAAAACAGCGTTGATGGGTTCCTTAGCAGGTGTTGGTGACTCATTGTTCCACGTGATTTGGGGAACGATTTTTGGTTCAGTTGCTGGAACCTTGGCACAAAATGGTTCGGTTGTGGGTTGTGTGATCTGGATCATTGCCAATATTGCGTTATTGTTTGGACGAGCTGCATTATTGCCACTTGGCTATAAACAAGGTGTCAAACTCGTAACGACTTTAAAAGATAAATTATCGGCATTTACGAATGCTGCAACGGTTTTAGGGATCACTGTGATCGGTGCGTTGATTCCTTCAGTAATTAAAGCAACAGTGCCATTTGTCTATAAAAAAGATGGTGTTGAGCTAGTTATTCAAGATACATTAGATGCTATTTTGCCATCATTAGTCCCAATCCTTCTAGTCCTTTTGACTTATTGGATGTTAGGGCAGAAAAAATTAAATTCAACTCGTGTGATCTGGATTATTTTGATTCTTTCGATTGCATTAAGTGCTTTTGGAATTTTGGGATAATAAAACGCAGAAATAGGTGATTAGATGAAACGAGTCAATATTTTATCTCGTTTAGAGAAAACAGGTGTGGTTGCAGTTGTCCGCGGTGCGACGAAAGAAGAAGCGTTAAAAGCTAGTCACGCAATTATTGAAGGTGGCATGACTGGTATTGAATTGACCTTCACTGTACCGCAAGCTGCTGAAGTGATCAAAGAATTAGTCGGGATTTATAGTGATCGTCCTGATATCGTCATTGGTGCAGGCACTGTACTAGATGCGGTAACTGCTCGTTTAGCGATTATGGCAGGTGCTCAATATGTCGTTAGTCCAAGTTTTAATCGGGAAACAGCGGAACTTTGTAATTTGTATCAAGTTCCATATTTGCCAGGCTGTATGACAATCACTGAAGTACAAGAGGCATTGAAAAGTGGAGCGGATATCGTGAAGCTATTTCCAGGTAGTGTTTATGGACCAAGTATTATCTCTGCTTTTATGGCGCCGATGCCTCAAGTGAGTATCATGCCGACAGGCGGTGTCAATTTAGACAACATGGCGGATTGGTTTAAAGCCGGAGCGGTAACTGTTGGTGTTGGTGGGGATTTATTGGCGCCAGCGACTTTCGGAGACTTCCAAAAAGTTACAGAAACAGCCCGTCTCTATATGGCGAAATTAAAAGAAATTAAGGGATGAGCAGATGGGAAAAGTCGTTACTTTAGGTGAAATCATGTTGCGGTTATCAACGCAGTCGGGAAATCGTTTAGTTCAAAGTGACTCTTTGCAAGCTCATTATGGCGGTGGTGAGGCTAATGTCGCTATTTCTTTAGCAAATTATGGACATGAAGTTGTTTTTGCGAGTAAAGTACCGAATACAGCTTTAGGTGAGGCAGTTCGTAAGCATTTGTGGAGATATCATGTAGACACACATTATCTGTTAACCGGCGGCAAGCGACTCGGGACTTACTACCTGGAGACAGGTATTGGTGAACGGGCAGCCTCGGTTATTTATGACCGAGCAGGCTCAAGTTTTGCTGAAATGAAAGTACTTGAATGGGATTTAGCTACTTTATTTGATGATGTGGATATTTTTCATATTTCAGGTATTACACCGGCCCTATCAAAGCCTTGGCAGACAATGACCCTTGAATTAATGAAACAAGCAAAAAAAGCTGGCTGTAAAGTTAGTTTTGATTGTAATTATCGTAGTAAATTGTGGAGTTTGAAAGAAGCAGGACAACTGTTTACGCAAATTTTGCCTTATGTTGATTATTGTTCAGCTGGGAAACTGGATGCCGTTAACTTATTGGGCATTTCAGTCGATTCAGATGAAGAATTAGCTTTTTATTATGAAAAAATGCAAGAACACTTTCCCAATATCCAACTGTTTTACTCAACGAAACGGACAGTCCGTTCAGCCAGTGCCAACCAATTGATTGGGACACTTTGGTACAATCACCAGTATTACGAATCAGCAATTCATGAAATCAATCCGATTGTAGACCGAGTTGGAGCAGGCGATGCGTTTGCTGGTGGAATTTTACATGGTGTATTAGAACAAATGACGCCGCGAGCAACAGTCGATTTTGCTACTGCAGCAGCAGCTTTGAAGCATACGGTTTATGGAGATTGTAATCAGTTCAGCAAAGAAGAAGTCGCTGATTTTTTAATATGCGGCTCAGGAAAAATAATACGATAGAGGAGTATGAATTATGCAAAATATGGACAATAGATATACGCATAGTCCGGAAGATATCCGTCACTATTCAACAGAAGAATTACGTAGAGAGTTTTTAGTCGAAAAAGTGTTTACACCAGGCGAAATCAGCTTGACGTATACACACAATGATCGAATGATCTTTGGTGGAGTAACGCCAACAACAGAACCATTAGAGATTGTGTTAACGAAAGAATTAGGTGTTGACTACTTCTTAGAACGTCGAGAATTAGGAGTAATCAATATCGGTGGTTCAGGCTCGATCACAATTGATGGTCAAACCGAATCTATGAAAAAGCAAGATGGTTATTATATCGGAAAAGAAACCAAACAAGTGATTTTTCAGTCAGATGATCCCAAAAATCCAGCTAAGTTTTATGTGAATAGCGTTCCAGCACATCATAAATACCCGAATGTGAAAATCAGTATCGATCAAATCAAACCGATGGAAACAGGAGAAGCGTTAACCTTAAACAAACGTAAAATCTATCAATACATTCATCCAAATGTTTGTGAAAGCTGTCAACTTCAAATGGGCTACACAGTCTTGGAACCAGGTAGCTCGTGGAATACAATGCCTTGTCATACACACGTTCGTCGGATGGAAGCTTATCTTTATTTTGATTACGCAAACGAAGACACTCGTGTATTCCATATGATGGGTAAACCAGATGAAACCAAGCATTTAGTTGTCGCTAATGAACAAGCGATCATTTCACCAAGTTGGTCGATCCACTCAGGTGTGGGGACAGGGGATTATACATTTATCTGGTCAATGTGCGGCGAAAATATCACGTATACAGACATGGATATGGTGCCGATGGATCAACTAAAATAGAAAAGAGGAATACAAATGAACTTTAATATGGATATGTTCCGTTTAGATGGGAAAGTAGCGTTAGTAACAGGCGCTGTACACGGTATTGGCTTTGAAATTGCTAAGTCATTAGCTGCAGCTGGCGCTACGATCGTTTTTAATAATCTATCTCAAGAATCTGTAGATAAAGGACTAGCTCTTTACCAAGAAGCAGGGATCAAGGCACGAGGATACGCTTGTGATGTAACAGACGAAGAGGCGGTTCAAGCGACAGTCCAACAAATCAAAGAAGAGGTTGGCTCGATCGATATTTTGGTGAACAATGCGGGAATCATCAAACGAATTCCCATGATCGAAATGTCGGCGGCAGAATTTAGACAAGTGGTCGATGTGGATTTGAATGCGCCTTTTATTATGGCTAAAGCAGTCATTCCAGATATGATCGAAAAAGGCGGCGGCAAGATCATTAATATTTGTTCAATGATGAGTGAGCTGGGCAGAGAAACAGTCAGTGCTTATGCGGCAGCTAAAGGCGGTCTTAAAATGTTGACGAAAAATATTGCTTCTGAATACGGTCAATATAATATTCAGTGTAACGGTATTGGACCTGGCTACATTGCGACACCGCAAACAGCACCGCTAAGAGAGAAACAAGAAAACGGTGAACGGCATCCTTTCGATCAATTTATCGTAGGACGAACACCAGCAGCTCGTTGGGGCGAACCAGTCGACTTAAGTGGTCCAGCAGTTTTCTTAGCTTCAAGTGCATCAGACTTTGTGAATGGACACATTTTATACGTTGATGGTGGTATTTTAGCGTATATTGGCAAACAACCGTAAACGACTTATAATAGTAGAAAGAGCAACCCATGATCGCCAATCGTATTATGGGTTCTCACTTATAAATATATGAAAGCGTTTGCTTTTTAATCAGAGAAGGAGGGTACAATAATGATCAATAGATCTAAAAAATGGCTGTGTATTGTAGGCTGTTCACTTTTACTTGGTAGTTTTTCTAATGCATTGAGTGGTGAGAGTTTTGCTGAGGAAGTAACTCAAGTCCAGACTGGTGTTTACGAATCAGATTTTGCCAATCAACTGGGAGAATGGCAAGATGTTGTTGGAAAAGCTGACAAGGCAAGTACAGCTAATGGGTTGATTATTGGAAATACAAAACAAGGAACAAATTTAGAGTCTGTCTCCTTAAATAAAAATGCCGGAAGTAAAAGTGCTGGTGATCTGGAATATACATTTTTATATGAAGGACAAACGAATTTTGGGTTAGTCTTTCGCGCTGATTCGCAAGATTCAAAAAAATGGCAATCTTTCGCTTATACTCGAGATGGGCAATGGCAATTAGGACAACCTGGAGGAAAATGGATCACAACGATTACTGGGCCTAAATTGATTTCAGGGCAACGCTATAAAATATTGATCCGTTATGAAGGAAAGAGCTTCAAAGCGTTTTTGAATGATCAACTGTTATATGAAAATAATGAAGTGATTTACCCGAATACTTCTACGAGCATTGATGGTGATTGGGAAGGATATGTAGGGATTCGCCTTTTTGGCAATCTATCAAAACTAAACGTCCTGTCAATGCGTAGTGGTGCAGTTGGGAGTCTTCCTGTTGAAAATAACCTAAGCGATTATGCGGCTTTAAAAGAAAAATGGAAAAATCAATTAGTTTCTGATCAGTATGACGAAACCAATACGACCGTTGTAAACTACGTTAAAAAACTTTCAGAAGAAGCGGAGCAATTATATCAAACCTTAAATAAAGACCCAAATCGAACATATCTTTGGCCAATCGAGCAAGGGAACACAGCTTCAGCAGATTTGACGACACAATTTACTAAATTACAAAAACTTGCTTTAGCCTATGGAACAAAAGGGAGTGCCTTTTATCATGATCCGCAGATAGCTACTGCAATCAACGACGGCTTAGATTTTATGGTGACAAAAAAAGGCTACGACGGGAAGAAATATCATGGCAATTGGTGGGATTGGCAGATCGGTGTGCCACAAAAATTTGTTGGTATTTTAATGATTTTAGGAGATCAAGTACCACAGGCTAAACAACAGCAGTATACGGAAGCTGTGAGCGGCTACGTGCCTGATCCGTTTAAACAATTGTATACCAAAGCTCAAGGAACGTTTGTCGATCTAGCATTTATTCCTAACTTTGTAACTTCAGGAGCGAATCGTACAGATTTAGCTCAAACTGTTTTAGCGTTGGGCATTTTACAAGAAAATGATGGGAAAATCAGTCAAGCATCTAGTAGCATTGTTGATGTTTTCAAATTAGTGACCAAAGGCGACGGTTTTTATCAAGATGGTTCATTTATTCAGCATAATAATATTCCCTATACAGGATCATATGGCAATGTGCTGATGAAAGGTGTGGGCCAAATCTTAGCAATCACTAAAGATTCTAAATTTGAAATGGAACCAGCGATTGTTCAAGCATTTGTTGAAAATGTTGACAAGGCATTTATTCCTTTGATCTATCAAGGCGAAATGTTACCAGGTGTCAATGGTCGTTCGATCTCTAGAGCGCCAGCTAAAACGAAAACAGGTTATGGTTCCACAACACTTTATAATTTATTGATTGTCTCAAAATTTGCTCCAACGGAATACCAAACGAAATTTAAAGAAGCTGCTAAATATTGGATGAAAGAAAATCCAACCTATTATTTGACTAATGCAAGAGATTATAATGATTTACAAATGACTATGTCTGTGTTGGGTGATGACTCAATTGCTGGAGAGACATTGCCATTTGTCGGGACAAAAATGTATGCCTCAATGGACCGATTTGTTCAAAGAACACCCAATTACATGATGGGTTTAAGTTTGTATTCAAGTAGAATTTCTTCCTTTGAAGCAGGCAATAAAGAAAATAAACGTGGTTGGCATACAGCGGATGGTATGGTGTATTTGTATAATGATGATGAAGTACAATTTAATTCTGCTTATTGGCCAACAGTCGATCCTTATCGGTTACCTGGTACAACCGTAGATACCGTTCCTTTAAAGGATGAAGTTTCCGCATTCACAACGGTCACCTCTAAAGAAAAATGGGTTGGCGGCGTAGCGCTAGATGATCAAGCTGTTGTAGGAATGGCGTTGAATAAAACAGGAACAAAAAATAATGGGACCGTGTTACCAATGAATCTCCAAGGAAAAAAATCATGGTTTGTAGTAGATGGACAAATTGTTGCATTAGGCGCGGGAATCAAAGGAGATACGACAGCTTCGATTGAAACGATTGTCGATAATCGTCTATTAAATGACAACTATACCTATGACGTACTGTCAAATAATGGTGTGATTCAACAAGAAAAAGAACGCAGTACGAAAGAATGGCTACTATTAAAATCGGATCATCAAAATGCGAATATTGGCTACTATTTCCCGGAGAATGCAACAGTGGATGTAATCAGTGAAGTTCGTAAAGGATCGTATACAGAAATCAATGAAGCTTTTCCTAGTAACGATCAATACACTGGAAACTATCGCAAGTTTGTACTAGATCACGGGAAAAATCCAGCGAATGAGCAGTATGCATATGTAACCTTGCCAGGAATCGATGAAGCAGGTCTAAAAAAATATGCAGCAGAAAAACCTGTAACAGTTTTGGCTAATTCAGCGGATATTCAAGCTGTAGAGTTGAAAAAATCCAATTACTTAGGTGTGAATATCTGGAAAGAGACTGGTGGCAGCATAGCGGGAATCACGTCGAACAAGGCGGTGTCTTTATTGAAGAAAACAAACGAAGGCAAGAAAACCTATGTATTAGCAGAGCCAACGCAATCAAATGTCGTGATGACAGTCAAAATACCTAAAGACTTCCAGAAAATTATGACGCTAAGTGAAGGGATCAACTATGACGAATCCACTGATACCTTTACGATTCATTTCGAGAACGCAGGTGGAAGTAGTAAACAAATCGTTGTAGAGTAAATAAGTAAAAAATGATTTCTAGTCTGACTTCCCTAAGTAATAAGGAATGTTTAGGCTAGAAATCGTTTTTTTAAAGCAGAATAAAATAAAGTGATTTTATTTGTTGACATTTTTAAAGAATCGCAGTAAGATTTAAATGTAACTTAGAATGTTACTAAGAGTTGGAGTGATAGACATGGCCATGTCGACGAAATTAAGTGTCGCAATCCACATTCTCAGTTTGATTGAGATCGGACCACCCGATCGTGTCAATTCTGAATTGATTGCATCAAGTGTAAATACCAATCCGGTTGTCGTCAGAAGGTTGATGAGTAAACTAAAAAAAGCTGGACTTATCCACACAAGCAGAGGCGCAACTCAAACCTATTTGTTGAAAAAACCAGAAGATATTTCTCTGTATGATGTTTATGAAGCCGTCGAGTTAGATCATGAAGTATTCAACATTCATCAAAATCCTAATCCGAACTGCCTTGTTGGAGCGAATATCCAATCTGCTTTAGAAGAACAATATAGTAAAGTGCAGCAAAGCATGGAAGCCGAATTAAAAGAAATTGCCTTAGCTGATGTGATTCATCAAATTAAGCAACAAGAGACTTAAACGTGTCTCTTCTCTTTTTAAGAGTAAATGTAACAAAAAAAGTTTCATTATAAGAAAGGAAGAATAGAACATGAAAGTAGCAATTTTAGGAGCAAACGGTAAAGCAGGTTCAGCAATTTTGGAAGAAGCAAAAAAACGCGGATTAGACGTAACAGCGATCGTTCGTGATGCAGAAAAAATTACAGATGGTACACCCGTTATCGAAAAAGATGTATACAGTTTAACAACAGAAGATGTGCAAGGGTTTGACGTTTTAGTTAGTGCGTTAGGATTCTGGGGTGATGTTAGTGAATTTACTGGCTCAACCCAACATTTGATCGATATTTTAACAAATACAAAAACACGTTTGTTGGTTGTCGGTGGTGCCGGAAGTTTATTTGTAAATTCAGAACACACTGTTCGCTTGAGTGAAACACCAGATTTTCCAGAAGCATTTAAGCCATTAGCAACAGCTATGGGTAAAGGGTTGGACTTACTAGAAGCTGCGAAAGATATTAACTGGACCTACATTAGTCCAGCAGCTGAATTTGATGCGGAAGGTCCTGCAACAGGTAAATATGTTGCGGCTGGCGAAGAATTAGAAACGGATCAAACTGGTAAGAGTTATATCTCTTATGCTGATTATGCAATTGCAATGGTGGATGAAATTGAAAAAAATGTACATCCAAACCAACGTTTTAGTGTTCATCAATAAAAAATGAAATAATAGCCTGGGATATAACTTAAAAAGTTATATTTCAGGCTATTTTTATCCGAATAAATGGTGGGAGTAGAAGCACCTAATTGGTTAGATTAGTTTGGGCGTCTCATTGTAACATGTCTGTATGACTCTGTTTTTAGTGGTGATTAATAGCATTTTGAGCAAGGTTCCAGCCCCTCGGCTAATGCTTGTTCTAATGTTGCAGGTGTATAAGTTCCATTTCCGCATTTGCGGTTATGATATTTTGCACCTGTACGAGTAACTAAGACCATTCCACCTGTTCCTTGGGTATTTGGTGCTGGTGTTTCAGGTGTTTGTGCTGCTGCGGCCGCCTGTGCTTGTTGTTGTTCAGAAGCGTCTTTTTGAGCGTCTTCTTCGGCTTTCTTTTGCGCTGCGGCGACTTTTTTTGCTTCTTCTTTTTGAGCCGTTATTGTTTGTTTTACACCATTTGCCCGAGCGGTTAAGTCTGGATGACCATTGGGTAGTTCTTTGATTTTAGCGATTGCTTGGTTGTAGTGGTCGTCTGTTGGTTCTTGTTCAGCCTTTTCTACCGCTTCGCGAGCAGCTGCAATTTGCTTTTCGGCTTTTTCCTTTTCAGTGATTTTTTGTTGAACGGTTGTTAAGCGTTTTGAGAGAGCATCCTTGTTTAAGGTTGCTTTTGCAACTAACGCTGTTGCAGCATCGACGTGCTCTTTCGTTTGTTTTGTTTCTGCCAGTTCAACCGCTGCATAGATTGGGACATTGTCTTTAACAATGGCTAAACGTTTTGTAAAATCTTCTTGTTCCTTAGTCAATGAAGTGATGCGGGTTGCAGCCTCATCATAATTTTTTTGCGTAGGTTTACTTTCAGCTAATACTAGAGCTGTTTCAGCTTTTTCGAGAGATTCTTTATTTTGTTTTTCTTCATTTAAAAAGGCAACGAATGCTTTTGAAGGTTTGACTTCGATCGTTTCAGTTTGCTCTTTAGCACCGATTGAAGCCACAAATGTTAACTTTTGCGGTTGGTCGTCGTGCAGCGTTACTTTGTAGGAAAATTTGCCGTTTTTAGTGTCGATGGTTTTGCCGTCAACAGAGATTGTACTTTGTTCATTTGTTTTTCCGGTAATTGTTGCTATACCAGAATCATTTGTTTCTATAGTTTTTTCAGCTAATGAAATATTTGGTACTTCAGGTGATAAAGCAATGGCCCCGATCAGCGTTAAGAAACTGACTCCAGTTAAAAGTAAAGCTTTCTGTTTTGGTTGTTTTTTGAAAACGGCTTTTAGTGAAAATATGCCCCCAGTAATGAACCCTAAAAAACTTATAATACCAATAAATGCTGTCATTAATTCTTTTTCCTCCTTATTTTTAAAGGCTGAATGGGCTCGTTCAATTTTTTTCGAAAGACTAACCCATGCAGCAAGATAACGCGATGAACAAATTGTACCATATTATTTTTTAAATGATAAATATTTCACTGTTTGAAAAATAAATTAAATGAAGCCGTTTGAAAGCAATAAAAAAATTTCCTGTGATAAAATGAAATAAGAATCGTTTACGTATCTTATTAGAGAAGAGGAGAAAAATGAAAGCAGAGATCATTGCAGTTGGTACAGAGTTGTTATTAGGACAGGTTGTCAATACAAATGCAACGTTTCTATCACAAGAGTTGGCAGATTTGGGAATCGAGGTGTATTATCATACCGTTGTTGGAGACAATCCACAGCGTTTAGAACAATTATTAGTTGAGGCTGAGGAGCGTAGCGATTTAATCGTTTTATGCGGCGGCTTAGGTCCAACGGACGATGACTTAACGAAAGATACAGTAGCAGCACATATCCATCACTCTTTAGTCCAAGATGAACAGGCACTTGCTCGTCTTCACGACTTTTTCAAGTTTTCGAAAAGAAGTATGACAGAAAATAATTTAAGACAAACGTTGATGATCGAAGACGGTATTCCCATTCAAAACCCTACAGGTTTAGCTGTTGGTACCCTGATTACCAAAGAGGATACGACCTATCTATTACTACCAGGACCGCCCAATGAATTAAATCCAATGTTTCAGCAAAACGTTCGTCCATTACTAGCAGCACGATTTCCGCAAGCAGAACAGCTAATATCGAGAGTGTTGAGGTTTTATGGCATTGGTGAATCACAGTTAGTAACTGATTTAAAAGAATTGATAGATAGGCAAACCAATCCAACGATCGCACCTTACGCCAAACCAAACGAAGTTACATTACGTTTGACTGCGAAGGTTGCGGATGAAGGTTTAGGACAACAACTGTTGGATGAGTTAGAAGCGAAAGTCATGGCTAAAGTAGGCACGTATTTTTATGGCTACGGGGATGAGAATAGCTTAGTGAAAGTGACTGTTGACGCATTAAAGAAATATGGAAAAACTGTAACAGCCGCAGAAAGCTTAACCGCAGGATTGTTTCAAAGTACGTTAGGAGACATAACTGGTGTATCAGAGGTTTTTAAAGGTGGTTTTGTCACCTATTCTGCTGAAACAAAAGCACATTTTTTAGGTATTGATGTGAAACTATTGGAAAAAGAAGGCACTATTAGTGAAGCTTGCGCAATCGCAATGGCAGAGCGAGCAAGAATAGTAGCGGATGCAGATTATGCAGTGTCCTTTACTGGAGTTGCAGGTCCAGATGAATTAGAAGGAAAACCTGCTGGTACCGTTTGGATTGGTTTTGCTGAAAAAGGTCAGTCAACAATAGCTGTGCTTCAACATTTCAACCGTGATCGACGTTCTATTCGCAAAAGTGCTGTGATGAAAGGTTTAGACCTGATTTTAAGAGCAGTAAATAAGAAAAATTAAAAAGGCGAATGTTTGTTCGTTTTTCTCTTGCTTTTTTTAAATAAACCAGTTATGATATATTTATTGAAAAGGAATTTAAATCGTTTATATATAAGGAGGATTATCGATTGGCAGATGATCGTAAAGTGGCCTTAGACGCCGCACTAAAAAAAATCGAAAAGAACTTTGGTAAAGGTTCAGTAATGAAATTAGGGGAGAAGATCGATCAACAAATCTCGACGATCCCTAGTGGTTCTCTAGCATTGGATGTGGCTTTAGGTGTCGGCGGTTATCCTCGTGGACGGATCGTTGAAGTCTATGGACCAGAAAGTTCTGGTAAAACAACGGTGGCTTTACATGCAATCGCTTCTGTGCAACAACAAGGTGGCACAGCTGCCTTTATCGATGCTGAGCATGCGTTAGATCCTCAATATGCACAAGCTTTAGGGGTTAATATTGATGAATTACTTCTTTCACAACCCGATACTGGTGAACAAGGCTTAGAGATTGCAGATGCCTTAGTTTCAAGTGGTGCGATTGATATCGTCGTAATTGACTCTGTAGCGGCGCTAGTACCTCGTGCAGAGATCGATGGCGAAATGGGTGCAAGTCACGTTGGATTGCAAGCACGTTTGATGTCACAAGCCTTACGTAAGCTTTCAGGTTCAATCAATAAAACGAAGACGATTGCGATCTTCATCAACCAAATCCGTGAAAAAGTTGGGGTTATGTTTGGTAACCCAGAAACAACACCAGGTGGACGTGCCTTGAAATTCTATGCAACAGTTCGTTTAGAAGTAAGACGTGCGGAACAATTGAAACAAGGAACAGACATTATTGGGAACCGGACAAAAATCAAAGTTGTAAAAAATAAAGTGGCACCGCCATTTAAAGTAGCAGAAGTTGATATCATGTATGGACAAGGTATCTCTCAAGAAGGCGAATTACTTGATATGGCTGTTGAAAAAGACATTGTTGATAAGAGTGGCGCGTGGTATAGCTATAAAGAAGAACGAATCGGTCAAGGACGTGAAAATGTCAAAGTCTATATGACGGAGCATCCAGAAATGGTGGAAGAAGTTTCGAAACGTGTCCGTGATGCATTCGGTATCGGCGATGGAACAGGAATCGTTGAAGAAGAACAAGCACAAGAAGAACTTCTTCTGGACGAAGAAGAATAAATACACAACAAAGCAAACCAATGAGAGCCACTCAAGGCTTTTTATTGGTTTGTTTTTTACGTAGATAGAATTCTTTTCAGCATCAGAGCTCTTTCAACCAGAAAGGGCTTTTTTAAGTTGACACACTGGTGTACAAACATTAGAATAAAGTTGTGTGCTAAACACGTATGCAAGTAGGCATATTGATAATTGATTATAGTTTATCAGAAAACTACATGAATATTGAAAAATTGAAGATAGTACGGAGGTGGAAACAATGGTTTTAGGAATTCTCCTCGCTATCATCGGTTTAGTTGTCGGTCTTGGTTTAGGGTTAGTCGTTGCAAAATCACGTCATGAAAAGGCTATAGATGGTGCAAAGTCCTCTGCAGAAGGCATAATCGAAAGTGCGAATAAAGAAGCAGAGACTCTGAAAAAAGAAGCTTTATTAAAAGCTATGGAAGAAAACCAGAAGTATCGTTCAGAAATTGAAAGTGAGTTGAAAGAAAGCAAAGTAGAACTTAAATCTCAAGAAAATCGTTTACTACAAAGAGAACAAACATTAGATCGTAAAGATGACTCTCTTGAAAAACGTGAAAACTCACTGGAAGAAAAAGAAGAGAAACTTGGTGCTAGACAGCAATTAATTGATGAGCGAGAAAAAGATGTAGAAGAACTAGTTGAAAAGCAACACCAAGAAATAGAACGTATTGCTTCACTATCTAAAGACGAAGCAAAAGATATTATCATGAAATCAACAGAAGAAGAACTAAGTCATGAGTTAACCGTAATGGTCAAGGAATCTGAACAACGTGCAAAAGAAGAATCAGATAGAAAAGCGAAAAATTTACTTTCCTTAGCGATCCAACGTTGTGCGGCGGATTCAGTTTCTGAAACAACTGTTTCTGTTGTTAGCTTACCAAATGATGAGATGAAAGGAAGAATCATCGGCCGTGAAGGACGTAACATTCGTACATTAGAGACCTTAACAGGAATCGATTTGATTATTGATGATACGCCGGAAGCTGTGGTACTTTCAGGATTCGACCCAATTCGTAGAGAAATTGCTCGTATGACACTAGAAAAATTGATTCAAGATGGCCGGATTCATCCAGCCCGTATTGAAGAAATGGTTGAAAAGTCTCGTAAGGAGATGGACGAACGAATCCGTGAATACGGAGAGCAAGCAGCTTTTGAAGTTGGTGCTCATACGTTACATCCAGATTTGATCAAGATTTTAGGTCGATTGCGTTTCCGTACAAGTTATGGTCAAAACGTATTGAATCACTCAATCGAAGTGGCTAAATTAACTGGTGTCTTGGCCGCGGAAATAGGCGAAGATATCCAATTAGCAAAACGTGCAGGTTTACTACATGATATTGGTAAAGCATTGGATCATGAGATTGAAGGATCTCACGTCGAAATCGGTGCTGAATTAGCTGCTAAATACAAAGAAAATTCAACAGTTATTAATGCGATTGCATCGCATCATGGCGATGTAGAAGCGACTTCTGTTATTTCAGTCTTAGTAGCAGCAGCGGATGCTTTATCTGCTGCTAGACCTGGCGCTCGTAGCGAATCAATGGAAAACTACATTCGCCGCTTAGAAAACTTAGAAAATATTTCTAATGGATTTGAAGGCGTTGAATCTAGCTTCGCTGTACAAGCAGGACGTGAAGTTCGCGTCATGGTCAAACCAGATGAAATCACAGATTTAGAAGCTGTTCGTTTAGTAAGAGATATTCGTAAGAAAATCGAAGACGACTTGGATTACCCAGGACACATCAAAGTGACTGTTATCCGGGAAACACGTGCAGTCGATTACGCCAAATAAGTAATGAATGAAAGAAGCAACGCCTTAGGGTGAGTTGCTTCTTTTTTTAGTTTACATTAGAAAAAATTCAGAATATTTTTACTAAACCCACTATGGTGCTTTAATTGTGACCAACTTAGAACTTTGTTATATTCTTTGTAGCTTTTATTAAAATTGGGGGTTTTTTAGATGAAATTAAAGAAAAGTGCCTTACTAGGCTTGATTGCTTTATCAAGTATTGCCCTAGCTGCATGTGGTGGGAATTCTAAAAATGCTGATGGTGGGTCTGGTAGCGAAGAAAAAGTATTTAGATACATTGAAAGACAAGAAATGCCAAGTGCAGATCCTTCATTAGCGACAGATGAAGTAAGTTTTGTAGCCTTAAATAATGTCTATGAAGGAATTTATCGTTTAGATAAAGAGAATAAACCTCAACCGGCTGGAGCTGCTGAAAAGGCAGAAGTTAGTGAAGATGGTTTAACGTATAAAGTGAAATTAAGAGAAGATGCTATGTGGACTGACGACAAACCAGTAACAGCTGCAGATTTTGTTTATGGCTGGCAAAGAACGGTTGATCCAGCAACTGGGTCAGAATATGCATACATGTTCAATTCTGTAAAAAATGCTGAAAAAATCTCTAAGGGCGAAATGAAAAAAGAAGAGTTAGGGATAAAAGCAGTAGGTGATTATGAATTAGAAATCACTTTAGAAAAAGCAACACCTTACTTTGATTACTTATTGGCTTTCCCATCATTTTTACCACAAAGACAAGATATTGTTGAAAAATATGGTAAAGACTATACAACGGCTAGTGATAAATCAGTCTATAATGGTCCGTTTACCTTAACTGATTTTGATGGACCAGGAACAGATACAAGCTGGTCTTACTCAAAAAATGATAAATATTGGGATAAAGATACAGTTAAACTAGATAAAGTAGCGATCGATGTTGTAAAAGAAGCACCAACATCATTGAACTTGTTCCAAGACGGTCAAGCTGATGAAGTACCGCTATCTGGTGAATTAGCGCAACAAATGAAAAACGAACCTAACTATATTATTTTAAAAGGTGCTTCAACATTCTATCTTGAACCAAATCAAAGAGAAGAAAACTCACCTTACCGAAATGTCAATTTACGTAAAGCATTATCTTATGCAATTGACCGTAAAGCGTTAGTTGAACAAATTTTAGCGAATGGTTCGGCTGTTCCAATGGGATTAGTTCCAGAAGGTTTGGCGGCAGATCCAAAAACAGATGAAGACTTTGCTAAGGAGCTAGGTGACGAAGTAACCCACAATGTTGATAAAGCCAAAGAATCATGGAAAAAAGCCAAAGATGAATTAGGTGTTTCTACAGTATCAATCGATTTATTGATTGATGATACCGATAATGCGAAGAAAATGGCTGAGTATCTTCAAGGGTCATTGTCTGATACATTAGAAGGCTTAAAAGTATCTGTTAGTCCTGTACCTTTCTCAGTCCGCTTAGATCGTTCAAATAAAGGGGACTTCCAAATCGCTGTTAGTGCGTGGGGAGCGGACTATGCTGATCCAAGTAGTTTCTTAGATCTATTTACAACAGGTAACTCTTATAATAGAGGACACTATTCAAATCCTGAATATGATAAGTTAGTAGAAAGTGCTGCAACAACGAATGCAAATAACCCAGAAGCACGTTGGCAAGATATGTTGGATGCAGAGAAAATATTAATGGATGATATGGGTGTTATTCCGTTGTATCAAAAAGCTGAAGCACACCTTCGTTCTGAAAAAGTAAAAGATGTTGTGTATCATTCAACTGGTGCGAAATATGACTTTAAATGGACCTATATTGAAGACTAATATATAGAAAGAAGGAGGATGGGACAGAAGTATTCAACCCCGACAAATAAGAGGGGGTGCTTCTGTTTCCACTGCTTATTTGGATTCCAAGTGATTGAGTTGTAACTCGTAGAGTTATGGCCCAATCACTTTTTTGCTTTATACATGACAAATGTCATCTAGATTCATGACAAGATCATCTAACAAGATTCCCCATACTCAGATAAGATAAGGACATAAGCAAAGGGGAGAAAAAAATGATCACAGTCAATCAACTCACAAAAACAATCAACAAAAAGATAATTTTAAAGCAAGTTTCTTTAAACGTAAATAAAGGTGAAATCATCGCTCTAGTTGGGCCAAATGGTGCTGGAAAAACCACATTGATCAATTGTTTAATTGGCTTGATTCGCCCAACAACGGGGGAAATAAACCTCTTTGGTGCAAAACCACTGAATAAAAAAAATAAAATGAAACTAGGTGTGATGCAGCAAGAAAGCACGACGTTAGACAATGTTAAAGTCAAAGAACTACTGACACTTTTCCGTAGTTTTTACCTCAATCCGCTTTCTCTAGAGGATTTGTTAGACATAACTGGGTTAAATGAGCATCAAAACACGTACACAACGAAATTATCTGGCGGACAAAAACGACGCCTGACATTTGGGCTATCGATTATCGGCAATCCAGAACTGCTTTTTTTAGACGAACCAACAACGGGAATGGATGTAACCAGCCGAAAAATGTTCTGGGAAAAAATCCAAATACTAAAAGAACAAGGGAAAACCATTATTTTAACGACACATTATCTAGAAGAAATTGAAAAAGTGGCTACTCGAATTTTACTGATGAAGCAAGGTGAAATCGTTCATGATGGTACATTAGAAAGCATTCAAGCCGAAATGCTGCAAAACAAAGTAAGTTTTCAGCTAGTAGATGATCATGATGAAACAAAGCTCGGTGATCTGCCCTATGTATCATCAATTGAAAAAAAAGAAAACAACGTAACGCTGTATACTGCAAACAGCGATGAAACACTGATAGAATTATTTACAACCGAAATTAAATTCAAGAATTTATTGATTATTCCAGGGAACTTAGAAACAGTCTTCAATACCTTAGTCGAGGAGGAAAACGAATGAATACATTGATCGTGCAAACTAAAACAGACTTAAACCGCTCTTTATTTAGAAGCAAACCATTTATCTTTTTTTCTTTAGGGATGCCAGTTGGTTTTTATCTTCTATTTACCAAAGTCTTTAATATGGGGGTTCCTGAAGAATATATGTCTGTTTTTTATAAAGACAGTATGATTCAAATGGCAACCTATAGTGTAATGATCAGTTCCTTATTTTCTTTTTCTATGACCTTGATTGAAGACCGTAAACAAGGCGTGAAGCAATTTTTACGTCTGTCCCCTATGCCAGAAAGTATTTATTATGGGAGTAAAATTTTAACACAGTTTTTAATCAATAGTTTATTGCTGATCGTGATTTTTTTAGTCGGGCATTTTGTTAATGGGGTGCAAATGGATTCCATGACGTGGCTTACTAGCGGCCTATGGATTTTATATGGTTGTTTGCCAATCGTGGCATTAGCAACGATTGTTAGTCTTGTGAAAGATCCAAATACCGCGAGTGTGCTGAACAATATGATTTTGATGCCCCTTGCAATTGTCAGTGGTTTATGGTGGCCGATCGATATGTTTCCAGAAGTGGTTCAAAAAATAGCGACAGGATTACCAACCTATTACGCAGCACAAGGTGCGAAACAGTTAGCCGCAGGACAATTACCAGATGGCAAAGGAATCTTGATCATCTTCATTTATTTTGTAGGAATTATGGTATTATCAATATATCTGAATGGTCGTAAAGAAGAAATAAAACGTTAGGGGTAAGTTATGATTGGCAAGTTTAGGTTGTATCCAAAAGAGGATGGTTTTGTTTCGTTTATTTGGTTGATTTTTATTTTGATTCCGATCATTGCAATGTTTCCCTATGATAATATTGATAAGAAGTTAGCACTAGCTACTCTGGGGATTTTTGTGGTGACCTATCGAAATTGTTTATTTAATGGGAAGTGGTTTCCGTTTTGGATGGCGTTGATGTATGGAATATCACTGTTTTATACGATGTACTTTGGTTATATCTATTTATTTATCTATCCAGCGTGGATGATTGGTTTTATTCCAATGAAGAAGCACGTGTTTAAGTATTATTATATTGCGTTATTATGCACACTAACACCTGTGCCGTTTAGTTTAAGTCAATTGCCGGAATATGTGACACAAGATTTGAAAATCACGATTTTTGTTTATGGATTTTTTATCTGTGCGGCTCCATTTGCTGGTCGATCGATTCGTAAACAGGCGGAATTGCGGAAACAAATGTATCAGTCTACGCAGCGGATGGAATACGTGATCAAACAAGAAGAACGTTATCGGATCGCAAGAGATTTACATGACACATTAGGTCAATCTTTATCGATCATGACGATCAAAACAGAATTAGCAGGAAAACTGCTAGACAAAGATTCTGAACGAGCGAAAAAAGAAATCGCAGAAGTTGCAGAGACTTCCAGAGGAACCCTACAAACAGTTCGGGAAATAGTTTCAAGCATGCGTCATGTTTTGATTGCTGAAGAAATGATTACAATTGAAAAAAGTTTACGGGCTGCGAAAATCATTTTATCCACAGAAGGGGAAGAATTAACTAGCGAGCTAGCTACGGACCTTCAAAATACGGTGAGTTACTGTTTACGTGAATGTGTCACGAATGTGATTCGTCATAGTAGAGCCAGCCACTGTAGGATCATCATTGAGAAGAGTGACGTAGATTATATCTTTACAGTTGCAGATGATGGTAAAGGAATGAAAGACTCGATTCAGGGGAATGGGCTAACGGGGTTAAAAGAGCGAATCGAAAGCATCTGTGGAAAACTCGAATTTACTCAAAAAAATGGAATGAAGGTGATATTCACAGTGCCTGTGGATAAAAAAGAGGAGCCGATCCATGATTAAACTAATTATCGCTGAAGATCAAGGGTTACTGTCATCAGCTTTAGCAACGATTCTGGGATTAGAAGAGGATTTAGAAGTTGTAGGGATCGCCAAAAATGGTGTGGAAGCATTGGAACTGATTGAAAAGCATCAACCAGATGTTTGTTTGACTGATATCGAAATGCCTTTAAAAACGGGCTTGGATATAGCGGAAGAGTTACAGTGTCGAGAACAAAAGGTGATTATTTTAACTACGTTTGCTAGAGAAGGTTATTTTGAACGTGCCGTGAAAGCGAACGTATCAGGTTATCTTCTAAAAGACACGCCGACCGACGAGCTGATTGAAAATATCCGAGCTGTGATGCAAGGGAAAAAATTTTATTCCCCTGAACTGGTAACTGGACTGTTTTCACAGCAAGAAAATCCTTTGACTGAACGGGAACAAGAAGTGTTGCTCGCAGTAGGGGAGGGCTTGTCCTCAAAGGAAATTGCGGGAAAGTTGTTTTTGACGAGCGGAACGGTACGAAATTATATGTCAGAGATTTTGAATAAACTAGGGGCAAAAAACCGAATTGAAGCGGTAAGTATTGCGAAGGAAAAAGGCTGGATTTGATTAGGAAGATACATGTAAAGTAAATAAGAGTGGGAATCAAGTATGCATATGGATATATAGTAAAAAAACGTTTTTTATTGATTAAATTTTTAATAAGTATCGTGATATAAAATGTATTTATTTAATTTTTCTTTTATTATTTGAGAGTACATTTTATAAAAAGGAGCTTAATTATGAAAAAGACTATTGTCAGCATGATAGTTTTAGCAACAGCGGTATTTTTATTGCCATTATCAAGTGAAGCAGCACAACTTAATTTTTATGATATTGATACACTTAGTTCACAGGAAAAAGAAGCTATTATCAAAGAAAAACCTTCAATAAGTTCAGAGTATGAGCAGTATACGATTGTTTATCAAAAGGATTCAGCAGGTGCTGGAACGGATGAACATACTGACTTAGGCGGTTCATTTGGACAGGGAAACTCTGGAAAGACTTTAAAGTCAACGACCCAGTCCGCGTTACCAAAAGCGGGAGAACTTGATCATGCTAATTTACTCTTATACGGAAGTGGTATTATTGCGATTAGTTTATTTGCTTTATATAAACGAAAAAAGTATAGCAAGCTGTTATTGGTTATTTTGATTCCAGCTTCGTTAGGAACGCGCTCACTGACGGTCTTAGCAGCGGGGGAATCATTGATTCCAACAGAAACTATTTCACTTTCTAAAGGGGAAGTAAAAAGTATTGAGCCTACTGTGATCGAAGGGTATACCTATGTAGGTTATTTTCCAGTAGGGCAAACTAATCCGCCGAAAGGAGACTCGACAATCATTGTCCGTTATGTTGACGGAAATAACAATGAACTTCATGGATCGCAGATAATTACGGGGACAATTGGTGAAAACTATGATGCATCGACAGAAAAATATGTATTAGCAATCTCAGGCTATACTTTAAACGAGGCTAAATTACCAGTGAATGCTACTGGTATGTTTGAAGAAAAAGAGCAAACAGTCACTTATGAGTACGAAAAAGAGGCTGATAAAGAAGGAACGGTCACGATTCGTTATTTAAATACAGATGGTGTTGACATCATGCCATCCGATAGTTTAAGTGGGGAAATCGGCAAGGCTTTCCATATTGAGAAAAAGGAAATTCCAAACTTTTTATTTAAGCACGCAGAAGGTGAACTGGATGGAGTATTTTCACAGGAAAAAACAACTATCAAGTTATATTATACAGATGAAGTAAAAATAAACATTCATTACATTAATAAAAGCACGAAAGAACCACTTATGTTGAACTCTCTAAACTACTATGCTGATTACTTACGACCAGAGCTAAGTGATATTGATGATTATTATTATACGAGTTCCTATAATGGGAAAACATATAGCTCAGGTAGCGTTGTATCATCTGATCAAGTAACAGTAAAAGCTGGAACGGAGTATATATTACCAAAAGAAATCAGATTTTTGATCACCAAACCAGATGGACAAACAATGGACAGCTTCACTTTTCCAAAGGTCATTGTAACATCTGACGGTGGATGGATCGCAGGCATTGATAGTTATTCCAACTACTTGTTTTTCAGCGAACGACCAGAGTACATTCCTGAAAACTATAAAGGAACGGCAGATCAACTCGAGATAAATGTTACGTATGAACTAACCTATATCACAACTGCTATTCCAGAACCTTGAGGCTTTATTAAACTTCAAATAAGCATGAAGACAAACTGTTCAAAGGTTGCTTCATGCTTATTTTTTTGGATCAGATCCACATTTAATGATTACAATCGAGTTGAACCGAAAAGAAAAATCCCTGAAAGATTTCCTAATAATGTTCCGTATTGCGTAGTCGGTTTCTGTCCAGGAGGAACCACTACAGTAGGATATTCTATAGTGAGCATTCGCGAGGGAATTGAGACAGTTTTTTTCCGATAAACAAAAACAACTTCTTGAGGCTCGTTTGTAAATATTCCTTCTTGTGAAGCAGAGTGACTCACTAATTCCCAGTATTGACGTTCTTCCTCCTTAGCATAAAAAATAATCGTTGTTGGCTGGGCGATTAGTAAAAAAGCTAGAAAAACTGTTAATAAGCACAGATTAAAAGATATTGTTTTTTTCATTTTCGTTCTCCCTTAATTCAATCACTAAATCAGCAAATTTGGCCCAATCAGACGGAGTTGGAGGTTGTTTCCAAATGATTTGCCGACAACTTGTTTCTTTTAGATGGTAATCAGATAAAAAGATATGGGTGTCGTTGTTAAATTTTTTCTGAATACTAACATTTAAATCACGAAAGCGCCGCAAGCTTTGACAAATATATTCTGTATAGGCTATTCCATGTGAAAAATCGATATAAATATTGATCGGTGTTCCTAATTGAGAAGGTTCTAAAATAGATAATACGGAAAACATTATGTCATAGTAAAGTTTTGCTTGATCGTTTTTGGACAGTTCTAGAGCTGTTAGAAAGTGAGTTTTTCGGATAAATCGCAAGATCAATGTATGTAAGGGATAGTAAACCTCAGCGAAATAGCTATACGCTGCAGTTTCGACAAACGTAGTATAACTTTGTTTGAAAATGGACAGGCTTAACAATTTTTTTAAAAAAGAATCATATAGCTGTGTTTTTTGTAAATCTGTAATTTGAAATTGAGTGGCTATACGCTCTACTAGTTCTTGCGTAGCCTCTTGGTTTTGCGTAAATAACGCTTGATTGAATGTCAGTTCAGGTGTGAACATTTCAGAAACAAATAGAAAGGCTAATAAGTAGTTACTTTCATTGAACGATTCAGGAACTGAGTCTTTTGTTGGATGAAGTGCTTGCTCAATCAAGGTCATCTGTTGTTCAAGTGAGTGGTTGGTCTTTTTATTGATAGAACACAGGTTTTCTTTTACCTCATGATGCTTTTTTATTCTAATGTAAACGATGTGGATAAATAACGCTAACTTTTTTTTCTGGAAGAAGGTTAAGTCTAAATCAAAATGCGTAGTCAACAACTGTAGAAGTTGTTGTACTTCTTGATTGCTATCCTTGGAAAATGGATAGTTTTCTCCAAAATAGAAATAAGAAACAAGGTCAAAAATAATAGAACGTACTTTCATCTCATTTCCAGTCAGTTTGTTTTTTTGAATCACGATCCGTTCCTTTTTTAGCTGAGTTAACACTTTGCTGCGAATTTGGTAAAGTGTTGTTTTTGCAATATGTTGTTCTTCTTGAAATTTTTTTATCGTTTTCTCTTCTACTAGCACCTCAATAAAAAAACGAAATTTCAATGAACGTTGAGCATAAGTATATTGTATCTTTTGAATCATATCGTTAGAGATTGGCTGATAGATCAGTTCATCGTAAACTTCTTCAGAAATCGTTATTTCTGGACACTCTTCATTTAACTCTTTTATATATTTTTCCAATAAAAACTTCGATAACCCTGTGAGTTCCAATAATCTTTTTTGAGTTAAATATTGATCGTTGTAAAGTTGTAAGTTCATAAGTAAGTGTAATTTATCGCGATCTTCTTCATCTAAAAATTGCAAATATTCCATTATTCTCTCCCCAGTGTTGGATTAGAAGCAAAACTGTTAAAAGAATTGCTTCTAATCCGGTATTTAGTTTATTTTTTTAACTTTTTTGGCTGTTACTCTGTAAGATTCTCCGATTTTCCCCGTAATAGTACTTGGCGCAGTAAGTTCATTGCCTTGTTCATCAACAAACTTAATCGTCACAGAGCCTCTACCATCATGATCTGTTTGTTTTTCCTTAGCTTGGTGTTGCACCGTTTCTTTGGAATCACTCGTTTTTTCAGTGGTTGCCAGTGTATTTGGAAACCACGTTGGCAACTCTAGAGCCTCTTTTAATGCCTCAGAAACGTCCACTTGATTCTTAACGATGTGAGTAATACTGCTAATGATAGGGTTAGTTCCGTAACCAAAATATTCTGTGGGGAATGCAGAATGTGAATTGGTCAAAGGAATTAAGGGTTTCTCTATCTTTTTATACATGTAATGGACTGTTTGGGCTTGATTCGTAAACGATCCGCTAGCGTTTTTAGGAAGTTCTTTTAGTTGCCAGCCTGTTATTTGTTTGCTTACAGACGTATAAGGTGCATCAAGCTGTCCTTGCAATGTTTCTGGTTCAGCAAGTGGCTTCCCTTGTGTATCGGTATAGTAGACCATTACAGGTTCACCAAGTGCTCTTTCATAGGTAAAAATAATTTCCTGTGGATTTTGTGTGAAGGTGCCTTCTGTATTCCCAGCTGTTGATTTCAATACCCAAGTATTGATGTCTTTAGGTACAGCTGTGAATGAGGCATCGATTTTTCCTTCTAAGACAGTAGATTCACTAATAGGCTGCCCCACTTCATCCTGGTATTTAATGGTCACTGGAGCTCCATCTTCAGGCTCGTCAATTACGTTAAATTGTTGGAAGTACGTTCCAGCAGAAATGGCATAGAAACTAAAATGAGGTGGGGTCTCATAGCTTCCTACAGGATTATTTATCCGAGCATTATATGTAATACTAGTGAGATTATGAAAATCTTCTTCTGTAACAGCTGAGACAGTGATTCCAAGATCTGTGATTTGCAAGCGATCTGCTGGCAATTGTGCATCATTGAATTCAAGTACGGTATTACTAGCAGAAGTTGATGTTGTAAATGGTGGTACATAGCCATCAAAATTTGTGAGTCGATTAGGCATTTCAGCAAATGGCATAAAAACGGTTTGCTGTGTGGCGTCATAGTCTAAGGTGTTCCGAGAAATCGTCGCTGGAAGACTTGTTAGACCAGTGTTTTGCCCAAATGCTGCTAGATCATTCAGCGCGGGAAAATCATTGATTACAGTAAAATCTGTAATACCGCAAAATTGAACAGAAATGGAACGTAATTTAGGTAAATTTTTCAAGGGTTCAAGTGTCGTAATAAACATGTTTTTATCCAAATATAGACGTTCAAGACTCATAAATGTAGTGAATTTTGATAATACCTCATTATCTAGTTGTCTAGAAGTTACTGAGATATGAGTAATTCCAGTACTTTTTCTTAGATCTGGAAAAGTGCTAGAGGTTAAAAACTTCCCACTTAAATTGACAAAAACGAGCGATGTCAACTGTTCCAAAGGGGTAAAGTCCCCCACATTGTTATTGTCTAAAGAGATGCTACCTAAGTTGGTGGCATATTCTAGACCTGCCAAACTGTTGATTTGTATAGATGTATCATTCGTTATCGTTAAAGAAGTCAGGCTCTCCATATCTTGCTTAGTAAGTACATCATCTGTTGATTTTCCTAATTTTATTAAAATAGTTTCTCTTAGAACCTTGTCAGGAACGGATACTATTTCTGATGCAGCTCTTGTAAAAGGAAGTTCTGGACTGGATGGGTGTATAGAAGAATTGTACGTAGCTGATTCAGAAGAAGGTGTGTGTTCCATTGCCGTTGGGTCATCTTGGTTGATTGCTGTCGCTTCGATGGGCAAATTTGCTAAAGCATAAATACTCAAACAGAGCATTGAAGGTAGGAAAATTTTTTTTGCGTTGTTCAATAGTAATACTCCTCAATAAATATAGTTATAAAGTGAAAGAATCAATCTGTTTGTGAAGTTTATTTTTGCTTAAAAATCGTCTATTTTTATAGATTATTCTTTCTGGATAACTTTTTGATATCAAAAATATTTTATATAAGAAAAAGAAATCAACTAATATAGTACACTTTTTCACTAATAACATCTATAAAATAATGAAAAGAATTTCTTTATTTTTTAGTAAGTTCGGAAAAAATGCGGACATTTGCAAAAAAATGGGAAAATAGTTTCTTTGGCGTGATTGTATTTTATTTGTATATAGACGAATATTAAATAAGCAAAATAAAAATAATTATGATTTGTTTTTGAGATTTTTATATTGAATAGGAGAGGAATGTTATGAGGGTTGGGATACTAAACGCAGAAACAAAGAGTAGTGAAACAGTTATTTCCTATAAAGCCTCTGGATGTTTAGTAGAAAATAAAAAAGTAGTCGATGAGAAGGACTTACAAGATATAGATGCCTTGCTTATTTGTAAAAATCAAACATTCAGTGTTGTAGAAGTTTGTGAATGGGTCATCAAAGGTAAAATGTATCGATCGATTCCTATCTGGGTAAGCACCACTGAAAAACAAGTAGAAGAAAAAAATATTTATTTACAATTAGGTGTTTGTGGGATTTTTGAAGATTATACCATTGAAGAAATAGATTTGGCTATTAGCAACAGCTTAAATACAATGAAATCGGCGCAGCATATGGAATTGAAAGAAGAGTCAATGTTGCAATTAGATCCCTTAAAGCTAAGCCTTAATGTTAATAATGTAACCATTTCACTGACAAAATCAGAATATTATCTGGTTGCTCTTCTTTATGAACACAAGGAAGAGGTCTGCACCTATGAAATGCTTGCGGAAACTTTTTTGGGTAAAGATATTGAGTTATTGAGTGAAAATGGGCAAAGCAGAGTAGCGAATATTGTTTGTAAAATCCGAGCAAAAATAGCCCAAGCAAGTGATGGGAAAAACGAGTTGATCAAAACGATTCGCTCAAGAGGCTACATGCTAACTTTATCTAAATGAAGTAAACCTGGAGAGGGGGTGAGCGATAGAATCTGACGAGTCAATAGCCAAGGCAAATCCTCCGACAAACAAAATCATCACTTAGTAGAAAAGAATATCGTTATTTAAGGCAGAGGGGAGGCAATTATGAAAAAACTAATTCAATCTAGTATTTGTTTACTGCTCTTATTTGTCCCATTTTATGGAACATCTGCAGAAGCCTCTGGAAAAACGCAATCAGATATTACTTTTATTCAAGGTGACCATCCGAAAAAACCGATTATTGATACTATTTTTTCTGGAAATAAAAAAGGAATACTTCCTCAGACAGGGGAAGAGTTAAGCCTGTACTTACTTATTATCGGGATTTGTCTGTTGATTTTCATTTATCTAGGGTTTTACTTAAAAAATAAAAACACACGAAAGAAGGAACAAGAATGAAAAAGAAATTAGTTGCAAGTTTATTGTTGAGTGGATTGGTATTCAGTTACGGCTCTACAGGAGTTTATGCAGAGGAAACAAGTGCAGCAGCTAAAACAAAAGCTGAAACGGAATTTACTGCTGGGGATCGTCCAGATCCATCGAAACCAGAAGAAGGACCAAAAGATCCTAATCCATTAGATCCAGATCCAGATCCGACAGATCCAACGAAACCAAAACCACTACCGGAAGCAAATAATGTTTATGTCACACATTTACCAGACATTTCATTTGGTTCAAATAAAACAGAGTTGAAAACAACGGAGTACGAAGCGTTAACTGAAAAAAGAACGAAAGGACAAGGTGCTGAAACATTTTACATGCCTCATTCTGTTCAAGTCGCGGATTTATCTGGGAATAGTGAAACAAAATGGAAATTAAGCGTTCAACAAGATGACATATTCAAAACAAACGATAGCACACCGAAACAATTAGACAATTCTCGTATTCGAATTTATGGAAATACGTTAACAAGTACCGCCTATGCAGCCGCAGATTTAGCGGACAAAGTTGCAGGCGTTGCACTAAGTGAGACAGATGAATTTGGCGCGTATTCAACGATTCCTGTTAAAAGCGATACACAAGATGAATTAGTAGTGTTGGAAAATAAAACACCTGGCTTCACATTGAACTCATATACTTCTTCTGTTTTTAGAAATAGTTATATTGAAGAAGACTACGATGCGACTAAAACACCTACAGCATCTCGCTATGAAGGAGTCAAATTAAATGTCCCGGCAAGTGACCAATCACAAGCGAAAGCTTATTCAGCTGATTTAACGTGGACATTGACTGTAGAACCGTAAAGCTCGAATCATTAAATAAAAAAACATCTCATCAGCAACAAAGACAAGGAGCGAAAAAATGAAAACAACTATAAAAAGAATTTTAGGATTAAGCTTAGTAACAGCGGGGATTTTAAGTTTAGCAACGCCAGCTTTTGCCGAAACAGGAGCAGTAACAACAGATGGAAAAGCGTCATTTGTGCCTCAATCTGGTGATATCAATACGATCAAACCTGGTACAGATGAAAAAATCGATATCGTTGATGGCAATAATGAACGGGTAACCGTTGAAAATATTCAATTGATGCATGTTCCAGATTTTGATTTTGGTAGTAACGAAACAAGTGTTGATACAAAAAATTATGATGCTATTTATGAACATTATCAAAAAACAGGTGATACGACAAAATACGCGATTCCTCACTTTGTACAAGTCGGTGACGTTTCTGGTGTTCAAGGGACAGCATGGGCTGTGACAGTGGAACAAGAAGCGTTGTTTAAAGAAACTGGGGGACACGCCTTGAAAGCATCCAGAGTCAACTTATACAACCAAACCTTGACCAATAATGTTCAAACGGGAAATGTGACTGACGTTGTGACGGGATTGACGATCCCAAGTGATGGTGCTGTTCAAGTTCCTGTCAAAGGTGTGGATACAACTGGCAGTATTGCGGTACTAACATCTAAAGCTGGAAAGACTGACCAAACAACCACAAACGGAACCATCAGTTCAGTTGTTTTCCAAAAAGATTACGACGAATCAAACTATGGAAAAGTAGATTCACCAGCGTTAACAGACAAAAATACGGATGTAAAACTAAATGTTCCACAAAGCGATGGTGTACAAGCCAAAGCTTACGGGGCTAAATTAAATTGGACGTTAACGGTCGGACCGTAAAACCCAGTTTTTATTGGTGGAAAGTTCCATTTTTAGGAACTTTTTGCCAATTTTGTTAGAAAGGAAAAATGTATGACTCTACTAAAACAATCGATGAGCTGGAGCAGACGAGTCTTTTTATGTTTAGCTTTGCTGATTCTACTACCATTTTCTCCAGCGTATGGAGAAGAAATTCCCATTTCCGTCAAAGCTATTTTACCAGACAATCAAGTGACAAAAGATGCAGGCTATTATGATTTAAAAGTGAACCCGGGAGAAAAACAGGAACTCTCTTTTCAACTCTATAACCAAGGGGACAAAGACGCGACAGTCAATATCAACATCAACCCAGCCTATACAGGAGATGGCGGTTCATTTGTCTATACAGAAGATGAAACCAACAAAGATTCTTCTTTAAAATATCCTTTATCAAGTATTGCAACCTCAGAACAAACGGTCAGCATTCCAGCAAAAGGCACGACCGTTACGAAAGTAACATTAGATATCCCAAGTGAGCCTTTTGAAGGACTGATTCTTGGTGCAATTCGTGTGACAAGTGCCGATGCAGGAGAAAAGAAAACCGAAGAAACAAAAAAAGGCTTCAACATTTCTAATAATTTTGCGTATTCAGTAGCGATTCAATTAAGAGAATCAGACGATCTGCCAAAATCCGATTTAGCACTCAAAAAAGTCTTTGCCTCCCAAGTTGCAGGGCGCAATACAGTAAAAGTAAATCTGCAAAATCCCACAGCAACGATTATCGATAACGTCTCCTATGATGCTGCTGTTAGTAAAAAAGGAGACAACGCGCCTTTGCATGAAACAAAGGTAAAAGGCTATCGAGTAGCGCCAAACACTAACTATAATGTTCCGATTAGCTGGGAGAATCAACCTTTTTCAGCAGGTACATATGTTGCCAAAGTTAAAGCAAAATCAGAAGATACAGGACAAGAATGGCAATTCGATCAAGAATTTGTCATCAGTGCAAAAGAAGCAAACGAGCTGAATGAACAAGCAGTGGATCTTGAGAAGGACTATTTGCTCTATATCTTGATTGGCGGGGGAATCTTCATTTTACTTGTTATTGTTCTTATTATTCTATTGGTCATTTTATCCAAAAAGAAGAAAAAACGAAAAGAACAAGCAAGACGAGCACGTCAAAAAAAGCAAAAAAAAGGAAAAGAACATGACAAACGAAAACAACGAACAATTGATAAACGATCTTCCCCAAGTTCAGGAAACCATAAACGAAGATAAGCAAAAGCCTTTTTCCTTCTACCTTGTTCTGATCTCACTCATCATGCTTTTAGTAGGTGGTGGTATTGCAGGGTATGTCTGTTATCCATTCGCCAATAAAATCAGCGGCAACTGGGTATCAACTGATCAAGCCATGCAGCTAACGAGCCAAGGGAATATGTGGGAATTAGCTATTGCGGATTACCAAAAAACAAAAGGGTTTACGCTTGTGTTTACAGGAAAATGGACGGCCGCAGGGGTCAATAAATATGATGGGAAACAAGTACAATTATTCGCTAAAATAGCGAAAGCGAACTTTTCTAAAGAGGAAATCAATACATTGGAAAAAAAGTCCGATCTATACACAGTTTCTGATCAAACTGAAAAAGAGCTTACCTTGCAGTACACAAAAAAAGGAATTAAACAAATTCAGCCAGGTTCTAATTTGAATAAAGTCGTACATATGACGTTAGAAAATATTCATTGGACGAAGCAGAAAGAAAAGTTGTACCTAAATAGCAGTTACTTTTCTACTGAACGGATTGAATTTACGTACAAAAGTGAAAACAAAACATAGAGTGTTGTTGAACATCGGACGAAACGAGAGGAGTGAACAGTTGAAATAGTGTTCTATTTCACGGCTTATGAAAAGAAAAAAGTATATTCTCTCTTTGCTTATTTTAGGGGTTAGTTTAGTGATAGGTATATTTATCGCCACTTCTTTAAGTTCTAAAAATAAGCTCCAAGCGCAAGAAGTACAACCAACCAGAGCAATCACAGATAATATTTTTCAAGAAGTGAAAATCATCGTTCCAAGTGAAAAAAGTCGAGTATTAGAGCAAGAAGATTACCTCAAAAATGATTCGGAAGTTAAAGCTACGATGACGTTTAAATTCACGAATAAAAATTATAAAACAGGCGATACGTTTGAAACAACATTACCAGAAGGGTTCACTTTTTCGCAAGTCATAGAAGGTCAGTTAAGTGATACAGCGGCTTATCGCATTGATCCAGTAACAAGAAAATTAGCTTTAACGATGATAAAGGATGTTCAATCTGCAGAATATAAATTGGATTTAGTCACACGTATCAAATTTGATAGCAAACTAAATTCCAAACAAACCATGCCTTTTGAAACACAAACGCCAACAAATTATATCTTTCATCTATATGAGAAAACCAGCACACAATATCTTTATGGAAAGACTTTTGACAAAGAGAAGAATGAAACAACATTGATGCCTACAAGTGGCGGTGCTTATGGCGCAATGGACGTCAACTACGCCCGTGTAGATTTATCAAAAAATAATCTTCAAGTCAGTTTCTCAAAAAAATTAATGCCAAGTGGTTGGAGCGACGGTTATGTTAATGCAACACAAGACCTTTCATCATTTAAATTCTATACGTATGAAACAATGATTGATGGAACGCGCATAGGTGAAAAAAAAGAATTAAAGGTCAATGAAGATTTTGATGTGATTGAAAAAACAAATGAGTTGAGCCAAATTAAGTTTAAAGAGAGATTCCATGAAGCATTAGAAGTTTCAGAAGGGGAAATGAATTTTGACTACACTGGTTTTAATCCTATCTCTAATGGGAAAAGAGGGACAGTAGCATCTTGGATGACATTTATTGTTTATCTAGGAACAACTACTGATAATTTAATCAGTTACAGCCGATTTTCAGTTAACTTCTTTGTCGTGGAATTAGGTTATTTAGGGTTAGGGACAATTGTTGCAGATGCCAATGTCAAAGAAAATGAAAGTCTCGTTAAAACACCGATCTACATCAATGGAACCAATCAGCAACTAAAAAAAGGGGATACATTCACTCTGACGAATGATAAGGATCCAGCATTGGTGGCAATCGATACAAAAGTAGCTCAAGAATATAACGTCACATTCAATGCCAATGGCTCCATTGTCGAAGGGACTAAAAAAGCAATCAGTAACTGGAAAATCACGAGTGATGTATTTGGTGAGGTAACACTGACTTACTTAGGTGAAGATACGACAGATACGTTAGGCTTAGATATCTATACTGGAATAGATGAGACGGTTACACCATCGTATAATAGTAAATATATTCTTTCTGGAAATGGATACGAAACAAACGGGACGACAGCCTTTAAAGGTCAAGCTGCCAACGTGAAAAGCGGGACATTCAACACGGAAAAAAATAGCATCGCTTGGACGGCAACGATCAATTCTCTTTATCAAAAAATCACGAAAATAACAGATACATTTGGTGATGGTGTCAAAGCAGGGACCTTGAAAAATTTGAAAATCAGCTCTGTGGAATTTGGAAGAAATGGTGTGAAAAAGGAGTTAGTTGAAGGAACCGATTATGAAGTGATTGATTCCTCCAACACTTTTGAAATCAAATTCTTAAAAGAAACCAAAGAAAAACTTACGATCACTTATGAAACAGGCGTTGATCTTCAGACAATCGATCCTAAAGTATTGCGGGCGAAAAACACCATCACCCCAAAACTGGCATTTGCTTCTTCTACAGAAAAAGAATTTCCAACGGATGGATACGCTTATATACCAAGTTATCTTTTTACGAATTCACCATTTGTACTAGGAAAAAATGGCATGTATAGTCTGGCTGAAAAAATCAAAGAACAACCTGTGAACCAAGTGAAATTACTGATAAATCCATCAGGAGCTGATCTTACGAATAATGAGGTCGTTATCAATTATAAAAGTATGGATGTTTCGGTTTTAGATAAAAAGTTTACAGTAAACAAGGTCAAACAATTTTCTACAACAAATTATACTAATTTACTGCCAGATGAAGAAATCACTTCTGACAGTGAAGAATATCCTGAAATAAGTATCGAAGAGAATCAAATTCGCGTGAAAAACAAAAAATTAACGCAAGCAATCATCGTTAGTTTTACTTTAGGCAAAAATAATTATTATAATGCTGCGGGTGATTATGCAAAGATCAGTCAAACAAATGATAGCTTTGACCCAGTCAATACAACGTCTACCAAACTTTATTTTACTAACAATTTAGCAAAAAGTTTTACACTAAAAACAAGTGAGACATATGCTAATATTGCTGAAGGAACCTTGACAGTCAATAAAAACAACGGTTTTGCATTGATTAAAGGGACAAAAATCGATCTTGCCAATATTATCCCTGCAAACGATTCGAGAGAACTTTCCAGCTTAAGAGAAGTGACAGATGTAGACGGAAATCCTTTACCAGCCTCAACTATTTCAGTGAGTGGTGGTGGTTATTCAGTGTGGACTGTCACCATCAATGATGATCAGCTGAAAAATGGCTTGATTGTAAAATTGAATTTCAATTTCACCACAAGTGGCTCGAAAAGCTACACAGGAGGAAATTCAAGTCATCCGTTTACTGACTATCGCGGCTCTACCACAAAACAAAGTTATTTCAGCGCTAATTGGTCGGGAAAATTTGATATCGATAATTCTGGGGCAGGTGGCGGCGGAAATCTGATTTTAAAAGATATGACGATTAATATGATCGATTCTGTGACCAATAAACCGTTAGCTGGTGCAACATACGAGATCATCGATAAAGATGGAAAGGTAAAAGATACGCTAACATCAAATGCAAACGGTCAGATTCTTCTAAAAGAATATGTCGTTACAAACTATACCTTGAAAGAAATCAGTCCGCCAGAGGGCTATGTGTCTAATCAGGAGTATAAAGATCCAGGTAAGGAAATCACTTTGACGCCAACAGGTGAAAACAAACTGACGATTCCCTACGTTAAAGAAGGGAAAATCAACGTTCATTTTACCTACCAAGATGGAACGGATATAGAAACGATTGATCCGATAACAATCAAAGGCGGTAACGGTACTATCGTTAATTTAAAAGAGCAAAAAGCAATCACAGATCAACTTGATGCGTTAGCGCTAGAAAACCTAGATTATCGCTTTTTAACCTTTGATAAAGGAAAAATGAGCGGATCAGAAGAAGCGCTGACGATTCCTTATGATAGTGAAGTAGTCTACTATAAATACGAAGGGCTGATTTCATTGAAGGTGCCAGAGCTGTTAAATTTTGAAACAGGATTCGTATCACCGTTTACACAGGTACTTTCTTATGCTAATTCAGATGATTTTGAGGTTGCCTTTAGAGACAGTCGACAAATCACTACATCTTCCACAACGAAACAAGGGAAAACACGAGGCAACATTCGCTTGAATGCTTTTCTATCGAAAGAATTTACGACACAAGAAAACAAGGTCTTGAAAGATGCCCGTTTGATTTACCGAAATGGCGGAACCGATATTGTTTTAAACGGATCGGGTGGGGAACTAGTGAATAATAAACAAGATGCTAACGATAAAGGAAAAAAAGATTTCAATTTCATTTTAGATACAGCAGAAAGTGAAAACCAAGGCTTTAAACTGGAAGTTCCAGCTAAAGGAACATTGGCTGATGAATATACAGGGGAAGTTACTTGGGAAATCATTCAAGAACCCTGAATCACTTAGTTGAAAGTAAATATCAATAAGAGGTAGCCTAAGATTTAGTAAGTGAATCTTAGGTTATTTTTATATATGTTTGCTAGAGAATTAAGCAGTTTCAGTAAATGATTTGGAAATACGTTATTTGATCAAAAATGCGTTGACTGCTGCAGTGGATGATCGAGAAGTCTATATGAAGGGGATCGATATTATTTATTACTATGAAGGCTATACTGAATATATTACAGAAGATCTATAATAAAAAAAGCCTTCCTGAAAAAAACACGTTCAGATTGAGTGTTTTTTCAGGAAGTTTTTAATAGTTAAAATCGAAACGAATCCACCAAACAACTCACAAATTCCTCATAAGAATCGGCTTGTAACAGCGCATCGATCGTTTCCTTATTATCCAACGATTCAATAATCAAGTTAAAAATTTTCCGAAATTCCTTTCGCTCCGACTGATTCATCGCGATCATTACCACGATTTGGACATATTCCTGATCCCAAAGCATGGGTTCTTCATTGATCACAAAATACAATGAGGTTTTCAATGCATTCATCTCCATCGAATGAGGCATTGCTAAACCATTACCGAAACTCGTAGACGACATGTCTTCCCGTCTAAGAATCTCTTCTTCAAAAGTTGAATCTACACGATTTAACTCAGTTAAATGAGTAGACATATGCTGGATCAGCTGATATTTAGTATCATAATGCTGATTTTTTTCAAAGAGTTCTTTAGAAAAATACTGTTCGATTATTTTTTTCATTTTTTGCTGTTGTTTGCCTAAATTGATCTTCTTGATAGTTTGTGTGATGCTCTCCTTATCTTTGTCATTGAAAAAAGGCGTGATTTTTACATACGTTACCTCATCAGGCAGTGTAATCGTGGAAATGATCAGGTCTTGATTTAGGTTAGAAATCGGAGCATCCACCTCGGTAATGACCTTTTTGATATCTAGCTCATAGTTAAAAGCAGCTAAAATTTTTTCAGAAAGATCGACATGCATATCGTAATAACTAGGACAGATCAAGGTAGCAAAAAGCTTGCTTTGATTGATTTTTGCATGCTCAAAGTAAGCACCGATATGAAAAGCTAAATAAGTGATTTCATCCTCGGCAATTTTTGAACCTAAATACTCTTCTAATTCATTGGAAACAAAAACAGCGAGATCATAAACTAAAGGATAATTCTCTTTGATTTCTTTTGTCATTGGATTTAAAGCAACTTGTTTTTCTCGATTGCGACTTAACAAGTTTTGGAGATGCAACGAAAATTTGATAAAAAAGTCCTCATCATCCAACGACAATAAAAATTCTTTATTGATCTTTTGTAAAATTCGATTGGATAATTGAATGCTTTCATCGGCAATGTAATCTTTGAGGTCTTCTTTGATTTCGGCATAATTGAGTAACGTTGTTTTACTCTTTAGCAAAATCGTCATGTAAGAGATTTCGCTTTCCTTTAGCTGAATCCCATAAGTATGCTGGATATAGGCGGCAATGGCGATGGCTGAGCGATGTTCAGCAGCTAGCCGCTCATCGATTTTATCGGAATCTGTATCGATACTTTGATTGCTGTCGTAGATTCGTTCCATTGCAACTACTATGTGTAAAATGATGCTGTTTAAGGTGTAACCATTGATATACAAGTTATTCGCTTTCAGAATTTGTGTGATTGTTGCTTTTAGTTCATCCAGATCATAGCCATAAAAAGCGGCTTGAATTGTTGCCAAATGTAAAAATTCTGCACTTGTTTCGTGATAAAATTGTTCTCTGATCCAAGCCCGTTTCTTTTCTTCGGCACCGGCAAGATGAATAGCATTTCCTTGATTGAGAATTTTTAAGTGAAACTTACTTAGTTCTTTGTTGGCTTTACTAATCGTTCGCTCAAGTGTAGATAAGCTGATAAAAAGTTCCTCAGCTAAATCATATTTATTGATTGGTGTTAAAAGGTAAACTAATTTTTCTATTAAGACTTTTTCTCTACTGATTTCTTTTGAAAAAGCAGTGGGTGAGTCACTTTGCTCTATATAGTAGCCTTTAGCGGTTGCTAGAATGATTTTACCAGTAACTTGTTCATTGATTTTTTTAACGTAGTTCTTGATCGTTCTGCTTGAAACAGCAAAGACTTGGGCTAGTTGACTAGAGGAAGTGAGACCATTTATTTGGAGATATTTGATTAAGTGTTCTTCAGATAGCTTTTTCATTACGTTTCCCCCATAGTCTTTTTTTGCTAGACTTACGTTTCAATTATTGTTGGCTTCATTATATAGTCATTGATTAAAAGCTACAAATCAGCTAGTTGCACCGTAAGCGGTTACCAGTGCAAAAAAGTGGTTTGCTATCAAGGTTAAAAATAGCGATAATTTGAGTGTAAAGTAAAAGGAGGAAATCAAGATGACAAAGAAAAATATTTTATTAGTATGTGGTGGCGGAGCATCAAGTGGTTTTTTAGCACAAAGCATGAAAAAAAGTGCGAAAGCTCAAGGGTTAATTGTAACGGTAGAAGCCGTTGGCGACTCTGAAATCGAAGATTATATTGAGGACAAAGACGTGGTATTGTTTGGGCCACATTTACGTTATATGGAAGCTGAATTAAAGGAAACCATGGATGAATTTGATGAGATTCCATATGACTTTATTCCGGATGAATATTACGGAGCATTGGATGGCGGAGGGACGTTGGCTTTTGCATTATCTTTGCTGAAAGACTAGATTAAACAAATAGGTGGGAGAAAAATGAAAAAGATTATTGATTGGATGACGAATGTCTTTGCTCCAAAAGCAAATAAAATCACGAAAAATCCTTGGATCGGTGCGATCCAAGAAGCGATGACTACAGTGATGCCGATGATTTTGGTCGGCTCACTGGTAACGATTTTTGCCATTTTTGAAGAATATATTCCAAATTTTCCAGATATTTCGCCAATTAGCAGTTTTAGTTTTGGATTAGCATCAGTGTTTGTAGCTTTTTTTATTCCGTATCTGCTTTTGGAGAAAAAGAAGAAACATAAATTAAAGAAACAAGCTGGAATGATCGGGATCGCCTTTTTCTTGATGTTGGTTTTTCCAACTTTTAATGACGATGGAGATATTATCATTGAGTTTGCTAAATTAGGTTCAGGCGGAATGTTTGCAGCAATTGTTGGGGGATTATTTGTCGCATTCGTAATGGATCGATTCTCTAAATTTAGTTTGTTTAAAGAAGATACGATGATGCCACCGTTTTTAGTAGAAGGATTTGACAGTATTGCCCCAACATTTTTGATTTTAGCGATCGGTTGGGTAGCGATTTTTATCTTCCATATTAATTTGTATGATGGTATTTATTGGATTTTGTCACCGTTAGTGAATGTGTCGCAAAGTTTCTGGGGCTTTGTTTTGATCATGTTTATTCAGGCCTTCCTTTATTCGTTTGGTATCAGTAGTTGGGTCTTGGAGCCATTATATGTACCAATCGGGTTACAAGCAGTCGGACAAAATGCGGCTGACTTAGCACGTGGTGTTGATCCATCGTTGATTTTAACGAATGAAACTTTACAAGGTTGGGTTTGGATCGGGGGAGCAGGATCTACTTTGATGCTTTCGGTGTTCATGTTATTTACAAAATCAAAACGGTTAAGAGCTATCGGAAAATCATCAATTGTGCCCTCTTTGTGTAATATCAATGAGCCGTTGGTTTACGGCGCACCTGTTGTGTTTAATCCGATGTTGATGGTACCAATGTGGATTTCTGGAATCGTTGTGCCGGCAATCACGTATCTTTCTTTCCAACTTGGGTGGGTCAGTATTCCGACAAAGCCTTTTGCCTTATGGTATTTGCCAGTAGGAATCCAAACGTGGCTGATCAATGGAGATTTAAATGGGTTGATTTTGTTGGCTGTTTCTTTAGTTTTGACAGGATTTATTTATTACCCATTCTTGAAAGTATATGATAACCAGATTTATAAAGAAGAATTGTTGAAAGTGGAGGAAGCCTAAGATGACACAAGACGAAATAAATGAAGTGGCAATGCAAATGATCTTACACGCAGGGAATGGTCGCAATTTGATCAAAGAAGCCTTAGAAAAAATGGATGAGGATTACTTTGTTGAAGGGGAAGAACAGCTAAAAGCGGCGAAGAAAGAATTGAATTTAGCCCATAATGCGCAAACGAAAGTCGTACAGTATAGCATGGAAAATCCAGTTGAAATCAACTTATTATTTACCCATGCACAAGATACTCTGATGACGATTTTAAGCGAGTATAACATTGCTAAACAATTGTTTAAACTGTATTACAAAATCAGTCAGATCGGGGGCTAATCAAATGTCTGCTTTTCCAGGAAATTTTTTATGGGGAGCGGCCACGGCGGCTTATCAAGTGGAAGGTGCGTATTTAGAAGATGGGAAAACCTTATCTGTCGTGGATGAAAGTATTGCTCCAGAGTATGCAGACACTAGTATTGCCAGTGATCACTATCATCGGTTCAAAGAAGATATTCGTTTGATGAAAGAGCTAGGATTGACAGCCTATCGTTTTAGTATTGCTTGGACTCGGATTTTACCGAATGGTCGGGGAGAAATCAATCAGTCGGGGATAGATTTTTATAATCAGCTGATCGATGAATTACTCAAAAATGAGATCGAACCGATTGTAACCATCTATCATTTTGACTTGCCAGTGATTCTACAAAATGAATACGGGGGTTTTAGTTCAAGAAAGATTATTCCAGACTTTATCGAATACTGTCGTGTATTGTTTGAACAGTTTGGTGATCGGGTCAATTACTGGCTAACAATCAACGAACAAAGTAACATGTTTTTGCTGCCTTATCTGATCTCCTTTGCAGAAGGAAGTGAGCAATCGCTACTTAAGCAAAAATATGAGATGAATCATATCATGACCTTGGCGCATGCCAGTGCTGTAAGGTTATGTCATAAACTGTTACCTGATGCAAAAATCGGTCCAGCACTTGGCGTTTCACCAATTTATCCGAAAACATGTGATCCTAAAGATGTTTTGGCGGCTGAAAAAGCAGAAGAGCTGCGAAATACGTTCTTTTTAGAGCTCTATTGCAACGGTCAGTATCTACCATCCATGTTAGCATATATGAAAAACCATGACTGTATGCCTACGATTGAAGAAGGGGATATATCCTTGATTAAGGAGGGGAAATGCGATTTTCTTGGGCTTAATTATTATGATAGTAAAACGGTGGAACATGTAACAGAGTTAGAACGAGGAAGAGAATTAGTAATCAATAAATCTGGAGAAGCAGGTTCTACTGAAAAGGAAGTTGTCGAAGGGATCTACAAAGGCTGTACTAACCCTTATTTAGAAAAAAATGACTGGGATTGGGAAATTGATCCAGAAGGATTACGAATTACATTAAACCGAATCTATCAACGTTATCAAATTCCTCTACTTATCACTGAAAATGGGTTAGGAGCAATCGATACGTTGACAGAAGAGCAACAAGTCCATGATGAGTATCGTATTGAGTATTTAAAGAAACATCTTGAGCAAATTCAAGTGGCGATCACTGAAGATAACGTGGATGTTTTTGGTTTTTGTCCGTGGTCATTTATTGATCTAATCAGCACGACTAGTGGTTTTAGAAAACGGTTTGAAGTGAGATCAGATTCTAGGTAGGATAGAATCTGATCTTTTTTTGAATGTTCTGTCAATTTAGTTTGCAAAAAACGCTTATATTTTAGCGGCCTAAGAAAAAATCTCAGCAACTTCCTTGTTTAGTGAATGGGAAATATTAAGTGCTAATGAGTCAGAAGGTTTATATTTTCCTTTTTCAATGCTTTGGATGGTTTGAATCGACACATCGACTTGATTGGCAAGTTCTTCTTGAGTCATGTTGTGGTTATTACGAATTTCTTGCAAATTATTTTTGATTGGTTTTTTCATAGTGAATCGCCTCTTTCTTTATTGATTATGATGGTAAAAAAAAACGCATAAAAAAATTACTAGCAAATTTCGATCAAAAAAATATATACTAATTTGACCTTAGTGTGTTATATTTAATACGTAGTGGTAAACTACAGATAGATGGAAACCCATCCATTTATCGAGGACTTCTAGCATGAATAACTTCCCCAAGTTTTATGATTGCTAGGAGTTTTTTTAGGATTAACCTATAACATGGATGTAAAGAGTGATTGCGCTAGCAAGTGCTGCAAAAAACATTATTTTTCCTCCTATCTCTGTTAATCTTTATTTATAAAGAACATAATATGATCTTTAATACATAGTATCAAATATTTCTTTTATAATACATATAATATTATCCGAATTGTTTTAATCTCATGAAATAGTTGTTTTTTTTTAAGAAATAGTTTTTTTCATGAGAATATTGCAATAGGGAGGGAAGCAAATATGGAAATATATGAAACATTGAGTAATCTTAGAAAAAAACTAAAATTTACTCAAAAGGAAATTTTACCGGATTTAGATCCTTCAGTTTATTCAAGAATTGAAAGTGGAAAGCAAGAAATCAAAGTAAATGACCTCAAGAAAATATTGGATAAGTTATCCCTTTCACCAGAAGAAGTTTTTTCAATGGCTCCATTAGATAAGGAACAAAAAGATTACAAAGCGCTCTTTTTACACTGTGCGCAAAATATGCATGACGAAAATAAAAGACAAGAATTGCTTAACTATTATATTAAATTATCCGATTGTAATAAAAATTTAAGAGAGTTATCGAATTATTTTGCTATAAAGAGTTATTTTGCTCAAAAGTGGCAAGAAATAGACGGTGTTACCTCAGAAGAATTAGAAGAAATTTATCAACTTATGCTAACTAAAACTTACTACCAACACTATGATTATATAATTATTAGAAATGCTATGAGATTTCTTGAGAAAGAAGAAGCTGATATACTAATTAGAAGAATCTTTTTATCAAAGAAAGAACAAGATTTACCGGTAGACGATTCGTCGTATTATATTCTTATAAATGCAGCTACATCGAGAATTTATGAAAAAGAGTATTCTTTGGCTAGAAAATATGTTCAATTAGCTAAAAAACAAGATAAAGATCGAAAAAATCTAGATTATCGAATAAATTTGAGATACTTAGAAAATCTGTTAGATTATCTAACAATTGGTGATTATCAATATATGCAGCGTATCCAAGAATATATACATTTAGCTAAAGATATCGGGGATATGTATTTAGCTGAGCAGCTTACAAAAGATATTGAGCTTATTCTTAATGATATTCCAAATATTAAGAATAAAAATGATTTACCAATTATCCTTATGAAAAATAATTAAGTATTGTATGAACCTTCCCTTCCACTCCAAAAACCTCTATAATAAAAACAGTAAATCAAAAGAGAAGAGGAAGTTTTTTGCGTATATTATTTATAGGAGACGTCGTAGGATCATTAGGTCGCGATACGATCACCACTTATTTGCCAAAACTCAAGAAAAAATATCGTCCCCAAGTAACGATTCTTAATGGCGAAAATGCTGCAGCAGGTCGCGGAATCACTGGTAAGATTTATAAGAAATTTTTACAAGATGGTGTAGATGTTGTCACATTAGGCAATCATACGTGGGATAATAAAGAAATCTTTGAATTTATTGGCGATGCTAAAAAAATGCTTCGCCCAGCTAACTTTCCAGAAGGGACACCTGGACAAGGGATGGTTTTTGTGAAAGTCAATCAGCTTGAACTTGCGGTGATCAACATGCAAGCTCGTGTTTTTATGGCAGATATCGATGATCCGTTTCGTAAAGCAGAAGAGCTGATTGCAGAAGCACGCAAGCGGACGCCGCTGATTTTTGTTGATTTTCATGGAGAAACGACTAGTGAAAAGCAAGCAATGGGCTGGTTTTTAGATGGACAAGTTAGTGCTGTTGTGGGGACCCATACGCATGTACAGACAAATGATGCACGGATTTTACCAGCAGGAACAGCATATTTGAGTGATGTTGGTATGACAGGACCATATGATGGTATCTTAGGGATGAAGCGTGGACCAATCATTGAGAAGTTCAGGACAGCATTACCAAAACGTTTTGAAGTCGTTGAAGAAGGTCGAAGCTTATTATCGGCTTGTGTGATCGATATCGATGACCAGACAGGACAAGCTAAAAAAATCGAACCGATCCAAATCAGTGAAGATCGACCCTTTGAAGAATAAATAGTGAATCTATTCAACGATAAAATAGAAAAAGAATCAGCGGCTAGCTTCAAGCACCAAAAGAAGCAGTGTCTGATTCTTTTTTTGTTGAAAGTAAGGGTGAGCATTTGTGAACAAGAGAACCATGAATTGTTCTATAATAGGAACAGATTCCATGTACAATGGTCAATACAGCAGATTAGAAGGAGGCGTCTATGCGAAATTCTTTTATGGGAAAAAAAGAGCGGGTAAAGTTTGAACTATTTAAATCGATTGTTTTCTCAAAAAGTGGGTTGAGCTTTAATAGGTTGATGCAAAAACATAATCTTACGAAAAGCACATTGAGCAGATACTTGAATGATTTGGCGCAAGAGGTCGAAACGACATTTACTGAAAAAGTACATTTGATCCAAAATACTCAGACTGGAAACTATCAGGTCCAAACAGCAGAATCTTATAGTATTGGGTATTTGATTGATTATATTCATTTATATTACGTTCAAAAAAGTGGCGTTTTTTTCATTTTAGATGCGCTATTAAAAAATCACTATAGCTCAGTTGAAGCAATGGCACTTGATTTACATATGAGTAGTTCGTCCGTCTATAAACAAGTACGAGCACTTAAAGAAATGTTAGTTCCGTTTGGTGGTACGATTTCATTTGAACCACTTGCAAGTCCGTTAACAGGTAATGAAGTTGGGATTCGTTTGTTTGCTTTTTATTCCTATTGGTCGGTGTTCAAATCGACAGAATATGATAATAAACATTATCCTGAATCTTGGTGGGATGCCCAGGAGCTGGAAGAATATTTTGATCATATGGCGTCACTTTCAGAATCGCAACGGGCAAAATTACGGTTTATTCAGTTGATTACACTAAAAAGAGTACTCTGGCAAAAAAATTATATCGAGCTTTCAGATAGCTTTCTAGCAGATACGGTCTACTTTGATACGAAAGATACCGAACTTCTACCATTGTTAAAACAACGGGTACCAAATGCGTTATATCAGAAAGAACGAGCGTTGCTGTTGTATGCGACTCGAGGACTTGTTTACAATTTAGACTCATTAGAAACAAAAAAGCAAATCGTTCAACACTATCAGCAATCATCCTTAGAAATTGCCACCTATACAACGAAGCTGATGACTGAGGTACAAAAGGAATTTGACTTAGAATATACGGAAGAAGGCTATATAAACTTCTATTTTTATCTACTTATTTTATTGATCTACATCAAACATATCAACATTGATATCTCTGGCTACTACAAAAATGAACTCTCATTTCATTCAATGATCGACTATGATGAAGCAAATGTAGAAATCTTTCAAAAGATCACTAAGATTATTGAACAGCAGGAATTTTATTCTAAAATAAGTAAGAAGTCATTGAAAGGTGTTCTGTCGATTCTTTCCTTGACGATTTATTCAGGTATTTATTTAAATAAAAAGGCTGGAAGCATGTCGATCTGTGTCATATTCAATAATAATTTGATTTTAGCAGATGGTATCAAAAAAATTATTTTAGATGTTTATAATAAGGACCGAATCCTTTTTACGAATGATGTGTTGCAGGCAGATCTAGTTATCTCTGACTCTTATGAAGCAGCTAATTCTGATGCGGAATATTTCTATTTTGATGAGCAATTGAATCCAGAACAGTGGGGGAAAATGATCGATGCGATCAATGATATTTTTTATAAAACGATTTTTTTAGGTTGACGAACGGCAAAAGGAATCGTGCAATCTAAGAGAATCTCTTGTTTATCACTAAATTATCACGTAATTCTATGTTTTTAAAGGCTGAGGCAAAACGATTTTATGTTTTGTTTCAGCCTTTTTATGTGTGTCTCCATTGGTTTTTCCAGATAAAGAACTGTTGTTTTTTTAAATCTGAAACAGATTGTTTCAGAAATATACAATTTTTTTCTGAAAAAAATTGTATTATTTCATAGTAGTGAAGAGTTATTTATCACAAGCTTGAATAAAATAAGCAGATAGGAGACGCCCGATGAAAAAGCATATGTTTGGTTTACTCGTTTTGTTTTTCTGTCTTTTACATAGTACAGGTTCAATGGACCAGGTTTTTGCTGAGGAAATATTACCCCCTCCTAACTATCCGCTGGGTGTTTCAACAAAAACGAACTTGACTGCTGGTGGTACGTTGTATTTTAATACCGATCAATTGCAGGAAAAACAATTGGTTGGTCAGTTCTTAGCAAAAAATATAACATCAACTGGTTCCTCTGGTTTATCAAAAGGTGGTTTTCAAAACTATCAAGATGCGACGCGCCAGTTAGCGTTAGATGAAATCGATCCTGCAGTAGTTTCTGAAACAATTACCGGCAGTGATATTATACGTTGGTACGCTAATGCAACAAGCTTCAACTATCAGGATGGTACAGATCTGCATTACTACTTAGGGAATTTACCGACAGAGAAAGAATTGAGTGATGCGCTGCAATATTACCCAGGATTAAAGGACAATTTTTCCAAACGACGCTACAATGACTCGCTGACTTCGTTTCCTTCTTTTGTAGATAATGGTATTGCTGATTTCTCCCAAGTGACTGGAAATATCCAAGTGGTCAGTGATTATTATGCAGCATTGACAGATAGCGATCAAACAGCAGTATATAATTCAGCAGTTCAAGCAGCGGAAATCAATACAGAGAAAAAAGTAGTAAACCCTAACGATTGGGGGGGACAATCTTCGATCCAGATCAATATTGCATTGAAAAAAAACGTAACCGACCAAGCAGTAGTCATTATCGATGTAGATGGTCAAATTGAACATTTTAAAAATGCTCAGGATATATCAATCAATTATACAAACTATGATCCAGATACGATGTTGCCACCGTATGTATTTATTAATTATAAACACTTTCCATCCTTTAACTTCAGTGGGAGTACATTTTTCCATGCGACCGCTTATCCTAGTTTGCCAGGGGAGGAAGAATATCAATTTGCAGGAAATCAAGGGGTCTTTTTTGAAGGGAAATATGCAGATAAAGCTGTTCCTTTAATAAAATCTGATAGCCATACAATTTCTGATGAGTTAAAGGATAAAACGTACAAAACAGCAACCCATCTTGTGCATAATTTTAATGATGAAGAAAATGAGATTCAGTTTAGAAGTAACGCCTCATTATTTATTGGGACTGTTTTAGCACCGAGAACTTCGGTGACACTAGACGATACCCAAGGACGAGTGCTGGGCAGCGTGATTTCTGGTTATGATATTCATACAAATATGCCCATCAGTCTAGAAGAAAGTAGTGCTATGTTTGACTATGATGATTTTCCAGGATTAGGTGATATCACAGGCGGTGAAGAGATTGAGGTGCCGAATAAAATCGGAGCAGAGTTTGATTATACCGGGCATGAAAAGAGACTATTATATACGATCACTCAAAAAATACCAGTATATTCTTCACGTTTTCCGATCCAGAATTTGAAAATCACTGATCCGTTGGCTAAAACGCTGGCAGTTGCTAAAGAAGATGTAGCAATCAAAGATGAAACTGGGAAGGATGCTGCTGATTATTTTACTATTCACCAAAATGCAAACAATGAATTAACCGTAGAAGCAAAACCAGAAAGTTTAACAGCTGAATCATTCTATGGAAAAACGTACACGTTTGAATTAAATGGTGACCTGAAGCTAACCGAGCAAGTGCTAACGGACCCTACAGTGGATCAAATCCAAATTCCGAATACATCCGTTACAACGGTCAATGATGAAGTGAAGGCCAGTAACGAAGCTTTGCTAAAAGTAGATTTTATTCAAGGAGAACCTGTTAACGTAAATTATTTAAACGAAGATGGGGAAAAGATTGCCCCAACAGAAACTTTAACGGGAAAAATCGGTCAACCCTATTTGGCTAATGCTAAAACAATTTCAGGTTATACGCTAACATCAGTGCCAGAAAATGAATCTGGAATTTTTTCAGCCGAAGAACAGACGGTGAATTACACGTACCATGGTCAATTGGCATTTTCAACGGTTCCGACACAGATTAGTTTTGGGACACACCCGTTATCTAATAAAAAGGAAGAATATAAAATTGAGTCAAAGGATCAAGATATTGTTGTAAAGGATACGCGGTCCTTAGGTTCTAATTGGCAATTGCGGGCAACGCTCAATCAACCGTTGACAGCCAATAAGAGCAAGCATGTATTGAATGATGCCTTGTTTTATGTCAAAAATGGCCATTCAGTTCCACTTCGAGTAAATTCATCGGCTATCATCGAATCAGCGGTAACAACGACTCATGATGATTATAATGTAACCCACGATTGGGCAACTTCGGATGATGGGTTGAACGTTGTTGTAAATGCTGGAGAGGCTTTAGCAGAGCAATACTCAGGTGAAATCAGCTGGGAATTATATGACGTTGTATCGAATGAGTGAAAGGTGCAAAACCGTGAAAAATAAAAAAAGAACATGGCTCCAAGTAATTGCCATCAGTACTTGCTTTGTTTACTTGCTTGAGATGCAATCAAGTTACGCTGCAGAAGATGGTCAGGCAACTGTTAGCTTTTATAAAACAGAGAAAAAAGAACAGCGAGATACGAAGGTTTTCCCCTATACGGGAGAAAACGCGTCGAACAAAATGATAGTACTTAGTGGAATATCCATTCTGTTAATTATAACAGGAATGATATCATATAGAATTTTAACGAATGAGGAGAGAATTTAAATGAAAACAAACAAAATTTTAGTAGGAATTGCCGCACTATCAATGATTTTTAGTACAAGTATGGTCGTGCATGCAGAAGAAATCGACAATCACGAGTCAACAAGTGATATCGGCTTTACGACACCAACAGAAGGTGCACTAACATTAGTGAATGTTGCTGATTTTGATTTTGGTTCCAATCCAATTTCTGCCAAAGACGAAGTCTACACAAATAAAACTGAAACAATGACTACTGTTCAAGATATCCGCGGAACAGAAACTGGTTGGACAGTTCAAGTAGCACAGAATGGTCAATTCAAAGCAGATAAAAAAGAATTGATGAGTGCTCAAATCACATTAAAAACACCAACGATCTCTGATCAATCAACAGGTTCAGCCACTGCCAAAACAGAGATTACACTAAATACAGATGGTTCAAGTGCCACGATTTTAGAGGCAGCAGCAGGTTTAGGTAACGGTGTAACAATCGAAAACTTTGCTAAAGATGCAGCAACATTATCTGTTCCAGGCGAAACGGTAAAAGTTGCAAAACAATACGAAACGTCATTGACTTGGACATTATTAGACCAACCAGCAAATAAGTAATAAAAAAACGAGGGGTGGAGCGGTATAGGGAAATTGCCGCTCCATACACATACATAGCAACAAAAAATGGAGGGATTTACATGTTAAAACGACTGCTTAAAGTGATAGTACCATTGGTGTTTTTTACATTTGGATGTTTGGTAGGGACATCAAATAGTTGGGCACAAGACGCAGATTATGAAGTCAAGGCGATTCCATCAGTCAAACAAGTAGATAAAACAAAAACATATTTTGATTTACGTTTGAACCCAGAAGAAAAGCAGACAATAATGGTAAAAGTAACCAATCGATCAGATCAAGCACAAACAATTAATACTAAAATCAAAACAGCTACGACGAATACCAACGGAATAGTAGAATACATCAATAGTGATCAAAACGAATCAATCGATTTGCCTCATGATTTAAGTAAGTTCGTTAAAACAAATACAGCAAAAATGACACTAGCACCTCATGAATCAAAAGATGTTGAATACACTATTACGATGCCTCAAACAGACTTTTCGGGTATTTTATCAGGTGGGATTATTTTTACTAGTGAAAATACTGAAAAACCGAAAGAATCCTCAGCAGATGTAGCAATCAAAAACCAATTTGGCTATGTGATCGCATTAGTATTGCATGGAGACAAAGAGGTCAAGCCTGACTTAGATTTAACTAAAGTTAGTTTAGGTCAAGTCAATAATCGAAATACAGTTTTTGCCCATTTAACTAATGATAAAGCCGCTTATTTAAATCGGTTGAATGTGAATGTCAACATTAGAAAGAAAAATACGGATACAGTTCTTTATGAAGCAAAAAAAAGTGAGTTGCAAATGGCTCCTAATTCTGTATTCAACTACCCCGTAAGCTTACAGGAAACCAAATTTAAGCCAGGGAAGTACCTTTTAACTGTTCATGCAGAATCGAAAGGACAAGTTTGGGATTTTGAAAAAGAGTTTGAGATCAAAGCCAAAGAAGCTGAAAAACTGAATGACCAAGCCTATATCCATCAAGAAAAACAACATTATCTACTTTATCTAGTAGTGTTTATCATTTTTATTTTATTGATAATTGGATTGATTTTATATAGAAAAAGACAACAAAAAATCAAACAATTAGAAGAAAAAATAGCAGAATTAAAGAAAAATGAAGAACAAAACTAAATTTGCAAACAGCGTTATTTTAAAAAAAGAGGAACCTGAAAAAAGGTTGCCTCTTTTTTCGTGTAGTTTCGCTTGTTTTACGTAGCTTAATAAATGAAGGAATACGGTTTAATTTTTCGCAAACTGTTGATTTTGCTGTAATTATGTTAAAATAAGTAGACTCAATTTGAAACAAAATCTGATTCAGAATAAAGGTTGTGAAATCATGGAGCCATCCATTACAGATAAAAAAACCAACGAAGAATTAACGAAATTATTAGCACTGATCGGTGAAGACGAATTGATTCAACGTTATAAAGAACTAGAAGCAAAAGTTCAAAAAAATGAGAAACTCACAGATCTAGTGGAACAAATCAAGGCAGCACAAAAAGATGCTGTTCAATTTGCACATTATGATAAACCAGAAGCTGAAAAAGCTGCCATCAAGCGCGCAGATGAGCTAACAAAAGAATTTGATGAACATCCTTTAGTTGTGGCCTATAGAGAACAACTGATGGAAGCTAATGACCTTTTACAACATGTCACAGACATGATCCAGTATAGAATCAATGAAGAATTAGAGAAGGAAGGGTAACAATGCCTCAAAAAACCAAAAACACACCAATGATGGAACAATACTTAGCAATCAAAGAACAATATCAAGATGCGTTTCTATTTTACCGATTAGGTGACTTTTATGAAATGTTTTATGAGGACGCAGTGAATGCATCACAGTTATTAGAATTAACTTTAACCAGCCGTAATCGTAACGCGGATGACCCAATTCCGATGTGTGGGATTCCCCATCATGCGGCTCAAGGCTATATCGATACATTGATAGAAAAAGGCTATAAAGTCGCAATTTGCGAGCAAGTTGAAGATCCGAAAACAACCAAAGGAATGGTCAAAAGAGAAGTTGTACAGCTGATCACACCAGGAACGGTGATGACTAGTAAAGGCCTGGATGCCAAAGACAATAACTATTTGACTGCTATCGTTGAAGATAACGGTAGCTTCGGTTTAGCTTACGTCGATTTAAGTACAGGAGAACTAAAGACTGCTGTATTAAGCGATGAAGACGGTGTAATCAACGAAGCCTCTGCACTACAAACTAAAGAAATCGTGTTAGGCAGTGCGTTATCTGAAACATTGAAGCAAACATTAAAAGACCGGTTGAATATTATTTTTTCTGAACAACTGCAAGCAGAAGAAAATGCGGAATTTAGTTTTTTAACTAGTGAATTAACTCATCCGCTAGAAGTGGATGTAACAGGGAAACTACTTACCTATTTATCAGTGACGCAAAAACGTGGGCTAGCGCATATTCAAAAAGCGGTTGAATACCAACCAGACCATTTTTTAAAAATGGACCACTATTCCAAATTTAACTTGGAATTAACACAGTCAATTCGTACTGGCTTAAAAAAAGGCACATTATTATGGTTGTTAGATGAGACCAAAACCGCGATGGGCGGACGTTTATTAAAACAGTGGCTAGACCGTCCCTTGATCCAAGAAAAACTAATCCAAAGCCGACAAGAAATGGTTCAATCCTTGTTAAATGCCTATTTTGAACGAGTTGATCTACAATCGACACTAACGAAAGTTTACGATTTAGAACGCTTAGCTGGTCGTGTTGCTTTTGGAAATGTAAATGGTCGTGACTTGATTCAACTGAAGACATCCTTAGAACAAGTTCCATTGGTTCGTGAATTGATTGTTGGCATCAACCAAGGCGAATGGAATGATCTGTTACTTGATTTGAACCCAGCTGAGGATGTTGTTGAACTGATCAGTCAAGCAATCAATGAAGAAGCACCACTTGCGATTACTGAAGGAAATATCATTAAAGATAATTACAATGAAAAATTAGATGAATACCGCGATGCGATGCGTCATGGCAAACAATGGCTAGCTGAATTAGAAGCCAAAGAACGCCAAGAAACAGGTATCAAGACCTTAAAAGTCGGGTTTAATCGGGTGTTTGGTTATTATATTGAAGTTACAAAATCCAACTTAGCTAACTTAGCAGAAGGCAAATACGAGCGCAAGCAAACCTTAGCAAATGCAGAGCGCTTTATTACACCAGAACTAAAAGAGATGGAAACGTTGATCTTAGAAGCAGAAGAAAAGTCAGTTGATCTAGAATATCAACTATTTCTAGAAGTTCGGGAACAAGTCAAAGCGAACATCGAACGTCTGCAAAAATTAGCGAAAACGATCAGTGCTGTTGACGTGTTACAAGCCTTTGCTACCGTCAGTGAACGCTACCAATATGTGCGCCCAACTTTAAAAAGCAATAGCAAAGAATTGCATATTGTGGAAGGGCGTCACCCTGTTGTGGAGAAGGTTTTAGGTCACCAAGAATATATTCCAAATAGTGTGCATATGAGTAAAGAAGATATCATTCTATTGATCACTGGACCGAATATGTCCGGTAAAAGTACCTATATGCGTCAACTTGCGTTAACCGTAGTGATGGCTCAAATTGGTTGTTTTGTACCAGCTGAATCGGCTGAGTTACCGATTTTTGACCAAATATTTACCAGAATTGGCGCATCAGATGACTTAATTGCAGGTCAAAGTACCTTTATGGTGGAAATGATGGAAGCCAACCAAGCGTTGCGTCACGCGACACCAAATAGTTTGATTTTATTCGATGAGTTGGGACGTGGGACGGCAACTTATGATGGCATGGCATTAGCACAAGCAATCATCGAATATATCCACCGAGAAGTCAAAGCCAAAACACTGTTCTCTACTCACTATCATGAACTAACCGTGTTAGATGAAAACCTAACCGGATTAAAAAATATTCATGTTGGAGCTGTAGAAAAAAATGGCGAGGTTGTCTTCCTACATAAAATGATGGAAGGTCCAGCAGATAAAAGTTATGGGATCCATGTAGCGAAAATCGCCGGATTACCAAGCGATTTATTAGAACGTGCAGCAACGATCCTTTCTGCTTTAGAATCAGAAGAACAACCGCTAAAACAAATTGAATATAAAGATGAAATCAAAGAAGATACCGAACAATTATCCCTCTTTAAAGAAGTATCCACTGATGAATTAGGTGTGATCGATACCTTAAAGAAAATCAACTTATTAGAGATGACACCAATGGACGCTTTAAATAAATTACACGAACTACAAAAAAGAATCTAAATTCCAGAGTGGAAAAATGGAACAAGGAGATGATCCTAAATGGGAAAAATCCAAGAACTATCTGAACAGCTTGCCAATCAGATTGCTGCGGGTGAAGTAGTAGAACGTCCTGCATCTGTAGTTAAAGAACTTGTTGAAAACGCCATTGATGCTGGCAGTACGCAAATTGACATTTTCATTGAGGAAGCTGGATTGAAGACGATTCAAGTCATTGATAATGGTGAAGGAATCGCCAAAGAGGACATCTTAAATGCCTTTAAACGACATGCAACAAGTAAAATTCATACCCGAGATGACCTATTTCGGATCCGTAGCTTAGGCTTTCGCGGTGAAGCCTTGCCCAGTATTGCTTCTGTATCAGAAATCAGCGTTGAAACGGCTGTCTCAGATGAAGAAGAAGGTAGCCTTGTACAAATGAAAGGCGGAACGATCGAAAAACATCGTCCAGCAGCTCTAAGAAAAGGCACAAAAATCACCGTTTCAAACCTGTTTTTCAATACGCCTGCACGTTTAAAATATGTTAAAACAATCCAAACCGAATTAGCCAATGTCGGCGATATCGTCAATCGATTGGCGTTAAGCCATCCAAAGATTGCGTTTCGTTTAGTACATGACGGCAATAAGATGATGAATACAGCGGGCAATGGTGATTTAAAACAAACAATCGCAGGTATCTATGGCATTAGTACGGCTAAAAAAATGCTGAAAATCGAAGCGGAAGATTTAGACTTTAAATTGACGGGGTATGTTTCTTTACCAGAAGTTACTAGAGCGAGTCGTAACTATTTATCGACGATCATTAATGGCCGCTACATCAAAAACTTTGCTTTGAATAAAGCAATTGTTGATGGTTATGGATCTAAATTGATGGTAGGACGTTTCCCATTAGCGGTAATAGAGATCGAGATGGATCCGCTGTTAGTCGATGTCAATGTTCATCCAACCAAGCAAGAAGTTCGTTTAAGTAAGGAAAAAGAGCTGATGACCTTGATCAGTACTGCGATTCGTGAAGTCTTGAGTCATGAGCAACTGATTCCCAATGCGGCAGACAATTTGCGTTTTAAAAAGAAAGTTGAACTGCAGCCAAAGGTCGAACAAATGGAAATTCCTCTAACAGAACCAGAAGCACCGGCTAAACCGAATCGGAAACCTAGTAGTTTAGGGTATGATGCAGCTAGCGGTAATTTCTTTGTTAAAGAGACAACGGCAGAATTTTCAACACAAAAACCAGTCAACAGTTGGGCACAAACACCTGAACCACAAACGAAAGAAGACTCTGAGCGAGAGGCTTTGTTGGCCTACGCATTTAGTTCACCTGAGGAGCAAGCGTCCGTTTCTGATAGTGATCAGCAAGAGCTATCCCAGACATCAGAGGAGACTGTTTCAACAAGTGCGGAAGCAGCAAGCGTAGATGAACAAGTCTATGAAGAAGAATTGAGCCATCATCCAGAGTTTGATTTTTCAGAGACAGGGGCTAAAAATGACTTAAATAAAATGCTGAATAAGTTATCAGATGAACGTCCTAAAGAACGTTTTCCAGAACTAGAATATTTTGGTCAAATGCATGGCACATACTTATTTGCTCAAAGTAAAGACGGCCTGTATATCATTGACCAACACGCCGCTCAAGAGCGAATCAAATATGAGTATTTTAGAGAAAAAATCGGTGAAGTTACCAATGATTTACAAGAATTATTGGTACCGATCGTGATTGATTATCCTAATAGTGATGCGTTAAAGATCAAAGAACAAAAAGAAATATTGGCAGAAGTCGGGATTCACTTAGAGGATTTCGGTCAAAACAGTTTCATTGTTCGATCTCATCCAACGTGGTATCCAGCAGGAGAAGAAGAATCGATTATTCGGGAAATGATTGACATGTTTTTAACAACTGGATCTGTTAGCGTGAAAAAATTCCGTGAAGCCACTGCAATTATGATGAGCTGTAAACGGTCGATCAAAGCCAATCATTATCTGAATGAACAACAGGCTCGAGTGTTGCTGAAGGATTTAGAAACGTGTGAAAATCCGTTCAATTGCCCTCATGGACGACCTGTTTTGATCCACTTTACTAACTCAGATATGGAAAAAATGTTTAAACGAATTCAAGATCCACATTAAAACTAAGGAAGAAGGTTCTATCCTAATGAAAGTTATCCTGGCTTCTCAATCGCCGCGTAGACGTGAATTATTAAGTCGCATCATTTCTGATTTTGAAGTAGTACCGGCTGATATTGATGAAGATGTAAAAAGTTATTTTACGCCAATGGATTATGTTTTGACGATGGCGGCGCAAAAAGCAGCTCATATAGCAAAACAGTATCCAAATGATCTAGTGATTGGTTCTGATACGATCGTCACGATCGATAATGAAATATTGGGAAAACCCGCTTCTAGAGAAGATGGCTTTCGGATGTTGAGACAACTGAGTGGTAGAACACATAAAGTGTATACCAGTGTTGTCTTGATGAAAGATGATCAAGAATCTTCTGCAACGGTTCCAGCAACAGTTGAATTTTATGATTTGACAGATGAAGAAATCAATCGTTATTTAGATACAAAAGAGTATGAAGACAAAGCTGGTGCATATGGAATCCAAGAACAAGGAGCTCTGCTGGTAAAAAGTATTCAAGGGGATTACTATTCGATCATGGGCCTTCCAATTGCTACCCTTTATCGTATGCTGCCGTCTTTTGATCAGTGCTAGAACAAGGAAAGAAGGAAAAAATCAATGAAATGTTCACAAACAAGAGCGATCCAAACACATATGATCACCTATCCTCATTTGAATTTTCATAAAACCTTATTTGGCGGTCAATTGATGGCGTGGTTAGATGAAACGGCTGGCATCGCTGCTGTTCGAGTGTCAAGAGCCGCAATCGTGACCGCTTCTGTGGATCACCTAGACTTTCTAGCACCGTTAAAAGCTAGCCACTCTGTCTGTATCGATGCGTATGTGTCTGGTGTCGGCACACGTTCGATGGAAATATTTGCTAAAGTGATTGGGGAAGATTTATTTACGGGTGAACGTTATTTAGCAGGCACTTGCTTTATGACTTTCGTTGTACCTAAAGGAAGCAGTCTACCTGAAGAGATCGAACCTGAGACAAAAGAAGAACAATTTATCTGTCAAGGTTACGAAGCGAGAAAACAAGTTAGACAAGCAAAACGACAAGAAAGTCTTGATCTTGCCCAAAATGTCGATTTGACTATCCCTTGGAATTGATTAAGGCAGTAACACTCATTTTCTAAACAGAAAATGAGTGTTTTTTTCGCAATGATGCTATGATAAGACTAACTAAAAAAGTAAGGGTGTGATTTGTCATGGAAAAACCATCAAAAGAAGAGTTGAAAGAGAAGTTATCTGATATCGAATATGCAGTGACCCAAGAAAATGCAACAGAGCGACCTTTCACTGGTAAATATGACGATTTCTATCAAGAGGGCATTTATGTCGATATCGTTAGTGGCGAACCTCTCTTTAGCTCAACGGATAAATATGATGCAGGGTGCGGTTGGCCAGCATTTACGAAACCAATTGAAAAACAAGATGTAGTAGAGCATAGCGATTTTTCTTTAGGCATGCATCGAGTTGAAGTGCGCAGTAAAGAAGCAGACTCTCACCTAGGACACGTCTTTACAGATGGACCTACAGATCAAGGTGGTTTACGTTATTGTATCAATGCGGCAGCGTTGCGGTTTATTCCAGTAGCAGACCTAGAAAAAGAAGGCTATGGGGAATATAAACCCTTATTTAAATAATGATAAAGCCTATCTAAACAGGTGAAATCTGTTTAGATAGGCTTTTTTTATTGTCCACTCAACTTTAAAGTAAGTGTTATTTTTAGAATGTATAAAAAAGGTTGCATTTTTTGAATACATCTAGTATTATAAGAATATTCAGAAAATTAAAATTCAGAAAGAAAATTATTGCTTATTAAGGAGAAAAAAATGAAAAAGAAAAATATGACGAAGTTAATCAGTGTTATGCTGTTGTCTACATTGGTATTAGCAGCTTGTGGTGGCGGCAGCAAGACTGATTCGACAGATAGTAGCAGCGACAGCAAAAAAGCGAGTGGGGAACAGCTTTTTCGATTAGTCGTGCAACAAGAAATGCCAACAGCAGATTTATCATTAGGAACAAATACCATCAGTTTTTCAGCCTTTAATAATATTTATGAAGGCTTGTACCGATTAGATGCGAAAAGCAAACCACATGCTGCAGGTGCGGCTGAAATGGCGAAAAAAAGCGACGATGGCTTAACCTATACCTTCAAGCTAAGAGAAGATGCTAAATGGTCAAACGGCGATCCTGTTGTAGCCGCAGACTACGTTTATGGCTGGCAGCGGACAGCAGATCCTAAAACAGCAGCTGAATATGCTTACATGTTTGCCTTAGTTAAAAACGGAGCGGATGTTTCAGACGGTAAAAAGCCATTAGATGAATTAGGAATCAAAGCAGTCAGTGATTACGAATTAGAAGTAACATTAGAGCAAGAAACACCTTATTTTGATTATCTATTAGCATTTCCATCATTTTTCCCGCAAAATAAGAAAATCGTAGATGAAAAAGGCAAAGATTATGCCGCAACAAGTGAAGCGTCTGTCTACAATGGACCATTTACATTGACTGATTTTGATGGAGCTGGAACGGATACGGAGTGGTCTTATACAAAGAACGACCAATATTGGGATAAAGAGACTGTTCAGTTAGATAAGATCGAAGTCAAAGTAGTGAAAGAAGCACCAACATCGTTGAATCTGTTCCAAGACGGACAAGTAGATGATGTGATTTTAAGTGGTGAATTAGCGAAACAAATGGCCGATGATCCAGAACTTGTGATTGAAAAAGATGCGCGTACTTCTTATCTTGAATTTAACCAAAGAGATGAAAAATCACCTTACCACAATGCGAATCTACGTAAAGCAATCTCTTATTCGATCGATCGTGATGCGCTAGTTGATCGAATCTTAGGAGACGGTTCGATTGCTTCGACTGGTCTTGTGCCAGCAGGCATGTCATTTTCACCAGAAGGCAATAAGGATTTTGCTGACGAAAATAAAAACGTATTGACACATGATACTAAAAAAGCGAAAGAATACTGGGAAAAAGCGAAAAAGGAATTAGGAATCGATTCATTCAAGTTTGATATCGTGGGTGACGATACTGATTCTACTAAAAAAGTATTGGAATATATACAAGGAGCAGTGAAAGAAACGCTTGATGGCGTAGATGTGACCGTTACAAATGTACCGTTTACGGTTCGTTTAGATCGTGGTAAAAATGGCGAATTTGAAGTGATCATGGGCGGTTGGGGTGCTGATTATGCCGATCCAAGTAGTTTTACTGATCTTTTCCTAACAGGTGGATCATACAATAGAGGACGTTACTCAAATGAAAAATATGATCAATTAGTTAAAGATTCAGGTAGTAAAAATGCCGCAGATCCAGAAAAACGCTGGACAGATATGGTAGATGCTGAGAAGCTATTGATGGACGATATGGGTGTTGCTCCAGTCTATCAAAAAGCGGAAGCGCATATGCGTAGTTCAAAAGTCAAAGGTGTGATTGCTCACGGAGCTGGCGCACGTTATGATTATAAGTGGACGTATATTTCTGAATAATAAAATGAACCAGTACGAAGTTTAAACCAATTCGTACTGGCTTTTTTTATTTAAGCAGATGCTTTTTTTCTAACTACTGATTTTCCTGAATTTGTGCTAAAATAGAAACGTATGTGCGTGTAAAGCAAAAGCAACGCTAGCAAGAAAGGTGAAATTATGTACGAATATATCATTGGTAAGGTGACTTTTATCAGCCCTTATTATATTGTAGTCGAAACAAATGGCATTGGGTATCAAATTTCTGTAGGCAATCCGTACCGCTATTCAGGCAAAACCGATCAGCAAGTTAAAATCTATGTGCATCAAGTTGTTCGCGAGGATGCTCATTTATTATACGGCTTTGGTGATTTAGATGAAAAGCAACTCTTTTTAAAACTAATTAGCGTTTCAGGAATCGGACCTAAAAGCGGATTAGCAATCATGGCATCAGAAGATCATGGTGGTTTGATCAATGCAATCGAAAGTGAAGATGCTGCTTATTTAACCAAATTCCCTGGTGTAGGTAAAAAAACAGCGCAGCAAATGGTACTTGACCTGAAAGGAAAATTAGGCGAACTGGAAACTTCAGAAGCAGCTGTTGAAGCAATGGCTAAAACACCAACGAACCAATCCGCTAATCAGTCGCTAACAGAAGCTTTAGAAGCATTGAGTGCATTAGGGTACAGTGATAAAGAAATCAAGCGCATCACACCGAAACTAGAAGAACTAGGCAACCTGCAAACAGACGAATACTTACGCAATGCACTAAAATTCATGATGAAACGTTAAGGAGGAATGGCTATGACAGAAGATGAAAGACTACTTTCCGCTGAAACAACAAGCGAGGGAGAAGAGTCCTTAGAAAAGTCACTACGTCCCCAATTTCTCGAACAATATATCGGTCAAGATAAAGTCAAACAGGAGCTTACGATCTATATCGAAGCTGCCCGCAATCGGGAAGAAGCCCTAGATCACACTCTTTTGTATGGACCGCCTGGACTTGGTAAAACAACGATGGCAATGGTGATCGCCAATGAAATGCATGTTAATATTCGTACCACTAGCGGACCAGCCATTGAGCGTGCTGGAGATTTAGTCGCTATTTTAAATGAATTAGAGCCAGGAGATGTTTTATTTATCGACGAAATTCATCGTCTCCCTCGGGTAGTAGAAGAAATGCTTTATTCTGCAATGGAGGATTTCTATGTAGATATCATGGTAGGACAGGGGACAACAGCTCATCCTGTTCATTTTCCCTTGCCGCCTTTCACCTTGATTGGTGCAACCACTAGAGCGGGGATGTTATCAGCGCCACTGCGAGATCGTTTTGGGATTATTTCCCATATGGAATATTATGAAACACAGGATCTGAAAGAAATCGTTTTGCGTTCTGCGGACATTTTTCAAACAGAAATCGTAGAAGAAGGCGCATTTGAGATCGCTCGCCGTTCTCGAGGTACCCCGCGAATCGCCAATCGTCTGTTAAAACGAGTACGTGATTTCGCCCAAGTTCAGTCGAATGGGACAATCGATCGAGGGATTGCCGATCAAGCATTGACCTTATTACAGGTTGATCATCAAGGGCTAGATTACGTCGACCAAAAGTTATTAAAAACAATGATCGAATTATATGGTGGTGGTCCTGTTGGTTTGAGTACATTAGCTGTCAATATTAGTGAAGAGACTGAAACAGTAGAAGATATGTACGAGCCTTATTTGATCCAGAAAGGCTTTATCAAGCGAACGCCAAGGGGACGGATCGCAACAGCATTAGCCTATGAACATTTTGGTTATGAATCTTATTATCAAGAATAAGAGACGAGAATACTCAAACTACAAATAACAAGTAGTTTGAGTGTTTTTATTTTCTAAGGACAAGGTTAGAGACATTGCATGGGCTGAAATGAGTTCAGGTAGGTTACTCATTTGCTCGATCGTTGATTGTTTGAAAGAAGGCTTCAAACTCGGCTGCAATATCTGCTTGGTCTATTATTTTTAAGGTATTCAACGCCCATAACACCTTTCTTTCTCCAGCTATACTGTCTTCCTGACAGATAGCAAATAATCCGCTGTAGTAGATGAAAACGATTCGGAAAAAACTGTTTGTGTATTCGCTGCTTAGCTGTTTTAACCAATCTAGTCCTTGTGAAATTTCAGCCCATTCTTGCATACGGAATAAAGTGGGGAGTATGTTTGTGAGTAATGAAGCATAGACGGGAATTGCACGATCATATGCTCGATAGTTAGGTAAGGATTTTAGTAATTGTTTAAAAAAGAAAATTTGTTGTTCTTGGTTAAACATATCAGCATTGTTACTAAACAAGAGAATTTCTTGCAAGGTCCAGCTCTGTACGTTCATTAGGTAATGTCCAATAATCTGAATATCTTCTGGATTCCCTTGCCAATGTTCAAAGTTTTTATAAGTTTCAAAATAGGTAAGGGACTGAATTCTTAAACGGAGTTCTGCCTGATGAACAAGGGTCAAGGTTGTAGGTGGAACGTGATGCAGGAGTAGTTGATACATTTTTTCTAGTGATTTGATATCATGGCGATTGGCTGCATGGGAAAAATTGTTGATATAATCATTTTCTTCCTCCAGATGATAATCGTTATGAATATAAAAAAATTCATCAATATCTATCCTCAAACGATCTAAAATCTGCGTAAATAAGAAAAGTGAAATATCGTGTTTCCCTTGTTCGAATTCAATAGCATATGACTTAGTAATAATTTCAGTGTAGATTTCTTTTTGACTATAGCCTTTATCTAAGCGTATTTTTCGAATAGTAAGTCCATAATTTTTCATCTGTCAATGACCTCCCAAGCTTAGTGTAGCTTTTTTTTCTATAAAAAGTCAAAAGGTTGTGTCTGTTTAGGTCCTATATATAAGACTAAAACAATGGTTAGAAGAAAAAATGGTTATTATCTAAACAGAAGAAATGAATGGCATATAAACTAGGCGGATTATTTGTTTGCACTAAAGATAGAAATTATACTAAAAGAAAATAACCTTAAGGGTGTGGAAAAAATGCAAGAATTATTTGATAAAAAAGTAAAACTAGTTCCAGCAATTGTTTCATTAGTATTATTAGGAGGTGCGTTTTACTCCTTATTGCATACAACATTTATATTAAATTTTTGTATTATTCTCGTTGCGGGATTAATTGGAATGTACTTGATGTATGGTGTGGATGGAATCAAAAAGCTTTATTCTCCGCTTAAAAAAGGCTCAGTAAAAATTATATTGATTGCGTATGTGTTAAGTTGGGTAACAGCTCTTTTAGCGAAGTTTTTAGCTGGGGTGATTGGACAACCAACTGCTGATAATCCAATCGTAAGTCAGTTCAGTCATGGAGTAGTACCGGCCCTTACATTATTAGGGAAAACATTGTTTATGCTTGCAGGTGAGGAAATCATTACCACGATTCCGCTGATCCTATTGATTCATTTAGCACTGAATTATAACGTTGAACGTAAAACAGCAATTATTGGCTCTGTTATCTTAACAAGTCTCATGTTTGGTTCGTTACATTTATCAACGTATGATTGGAATTGGTTCCAATGTTTGGTCGTGATTGGCTTGACTCGCATTCCATTTACGTGGGCGACATTAAAAACAAATTCAATATGGGCTGGTACAATCATTCATATTGCTTTTGATTGGCTGATTTTTATAGGCGTGATGCTCTCTACTCTAGCACACTAAAATAAAAATCTTACTATATTTAAAAAGCAGTGTTATAGCTATACCATTATGAGGTATGGCTATAACATTTTTTTGTTATGCATGCAAATCATATCCTTTTTTTTATGAGAAGTGAGTATTTGATTAGAAAAAAAATCGTATCATTTGCACAAAATATTTTAAGCTCTTATAGTTGATAGTGTACCAATTAGTGAAAATAATAAACGAAAGGATGGAAATTATGGAAAAGAATACGAGAAAAAAAGGATTTGTATCATACCTAACAACACAGGATGAAGCAGGGGTAAATATCTCTTGGGGGGCAATTATAGCAGGATTAGTTTCCTTCTTTGCGATTTTCTTTACCTTAAGTTTGATTGGTTCAGCAATTGGTTTTGGGATGGTTAAACCAACATCGGATAATCCGTTAGATGGTGTTGGAATGGGACTTATTATTTGGACAGTGGTGACATTTGTTCTTTCATTATTTTGTAGTGGATTTATTGCAGGGGTAGCAGCACGCAGAGTAGGCTTAGTTCATGGTTTTCTAACATGGGCAACAAGTGTCTTGGTATTATTGGCTATCCTATCTTATACAGCAATCGGAGCATTTTCAGCGATCGGTTCTCTATTTGGGAATATCGCTTCAGCAACCGGCAGCACTGTGGAAACTGTAGCTTCAGGCACATCTGATGCGATCAGCAAAGGGTTTGATAAAGTGACTGACAATGTTCAATCAGTGGATACAACAGAATTACAGGGACAAGTCAAAAAAGTTTTATCTGACACTGATGTGAAGGAATTACAACCTGACTATTTGAAAGATCAAATGAAAGAAGCAACTGACGAAATCACAGATGCTGGAAAAGAAATCATTAAAAATCCAGACAACTCAGATAAAATCTTCAAAGACACTGCAGATTCTTTAGAAGCCAAAGCGAAAAAAATCGGTGACTCAATCGATCGTCCTGCAATCGCGAATGCAGTAGCAAAAAATACAGATTTATCACAAGAAGAAGCACAACAAGCAACAGATAACATTTACAATGAATTACAAAAAGCATCGAAAGAAACACAAACACAAATCGAAAATGCTAAAACAAGTCTGGAAGATGCTAAAGAAGACTTAGATAAAAATATTAAAGAAGCAAGACAAACAGCAGAAGACGCTTCAAATACTGTCTCTAAAGCTTCTATCTGGGGCTTTATAGCGATGGTTCTGGGTATGGTTATTACATCTCTAGCAGGTTTATGGGGTTCTAACTTAGTGAAAGATCCTGTGACTGAAAGTAAATTGTAAGAAACTATAACTTGAAATTTCCGAAATTAATCAGAAACGAAAAAAGGTGTAGCCGATGCTGCACCTTTTTATATTCTTAATAAAGTAAGAAATAAAAATATTTTTTTAACTTTTTTGCCTCTCAAAAATTAACATAAAATTCAAATAATACAGAAGACCATTATCCTAGACGGACTAATTTGTCATTATTATTATTTTCTGACCACATAATCCAGCATTCCACAAAAAATCCAGACTAAGTACAAATAGAATCCAGGACACTTTGTTAAGCTATTAACATCAAATAGCCAGTGGAGGAAAGATCATGAAAAGCAAGAAAGTAAAAATAGGAGTAACAATCGTGACAATAGCAATTATTTTAGGAAGTGCATATTTTTTATTAAAAGAGGACAATAAAAAAAGTGATGCAGAAACCTCAGTACCAGTAGTATCAAAGACAGTCAAAAATGCCATGAAGAGTTCCCAAAAAGGAGCCGATGCTATATTAGCAGGAACAGTGATTCCTAATTCTAAAAGTAAAATAAAATTAGATGGAACAAGAGGCATCGTAACCGAACTCCATGTAAATGAAGGGGATACAGTAACTAATGGACAAAACTTATTTTCCTATTACAGTATAGACAATGAAACAGAATTGAAAGATGCCGAGCTTAGCGCAACAAATCAAGTAAACTCGGTAGCTCAAAAAAGAGAAGCGGCCAATTTAAAATGGGACGAATACAATAAGAAAAAAGCCAATGCTAAAAAAGAAGAAACAAAAGAAGAAGAGCTAAATACATCTTATATGGAGGCATCTAACGCAGAAGCAGAAGTAGCTAGCGCGCAAATAGAAGCAGACAAGGCGCAATTATTAGTTGATAAAGCACGAGAAAAAGTATCTCAAAACACAGTAACAGCTCAATTTGACGGTGTAATAAAATCAATCGACAAAGATCAAATGAATAAACCAGCAGTGGAAGGTAGTGAAACGCCATTTATGGAAGTCGTTGATTCTTCTGTGCAGTATGTTGAAGGAAAAGTAGATGAGTTTAACAAGGATAAATTTTCTGTTGAACAAACGGTACAAATTTTTGATAGAAATGATAATAGTAAGCTTTGGACAGGTAAAATTACCAAAGTAGGAAATTTAACAACTGAGGATGACGATAAAAAGAAAGACGATGAAAATCAAAATGCATCTAAATATCCGTTCAAAGTATTAGTTGATAAATCAGAAACTCCTCCATCTATTGGTCAGCATGTCTATGTTAAACTAGCGCCAAAAGAGCCAGAAGCTGGAAAAATTGCATTACCTAAAGGCTATCTGATGAAAGAGAAAAACAAGACCTTTGTTTGGAAAGCTAAAAACAACAAATTAGAAAAAACAACGGTAGAATTGGGTGAAGAAAACGCGGAAGACGGAACTGTAGAAATCAAATCAGGTCTAACAGAAACCGATTCTATAGTCTATCCAGCTCCTGAATTAAAAGAGGGGATGGAGGTTAAACAAGATGCTCAACCTAAGTGATATTCGTAAATCATATTGGCAAGGTTCAGAAGAAGTAGAAATTCTTAAAGGAATTGACCTGACTATTTCAAAAGGAGAGTATGTTTCCATTATGGGCCCATCTGGTTCAGGGAAATCTACGTTGATGAACATTATCGGGTGTTTAGACAAGCCTACAAAGGGAATTTATCGTTTAAATGATCGAAATGTAGGAGAAATGAAAGATTATCAATTAGCAGATTTGAGAAATGAAACAATCGGTTTTGTTTTTCAAAACTTTAACCTAATGCCAAAATTAACTGCAGTACAAAATGTCGAATTGCCTTTGATCTATTCTAAAGTGGATCGTTCGACACGTCGAAAGCGAGCATTAGAAGCCCTGAAAAAAGTAGGATTGGAAGATAGAGTATCTTTTAAACCCTCTGAATTATCAGGGGGACAAAAACAAAGAGTGGCTGTAGCGAGAGCTTTAGTCACAGATGCGGCTTTTCTATTGGCAGACGAGCCAACAGGTGCATTAGATACGCAGAACAGTGAGCAAATAATGGATTTATTTTCAGAATTAAATAATGAAGGGAAAACGATTATCGTCATTACGCATGAACAAGAAGTTGCAGATTATACGAAAAGAAAAATTTTCCTAAGAGATGGTTATATAACGAAAGATGAGGTGGAGGAGAGAACGTATGCTTGAAAATATTATATTATCCTTACAATCAATTTGGGCTCACAAGCTGCGCTCCATTTTGACAATGCTGGGAGTTATTATCGGGATTGCTGCAATCATTGCCATTTTTAGTATCATTGAAGGGAATACGGCAAATATGAAAAGACAATTTGTCGGCGGCAACAATAATACAATCGAAGTAGAATATGGCAAAAAAAGTCGGTTTAATGGCTCAGGATCAAGTGAAGGTTCAAATGAAAAAAAACCAACCTATGTGCCCATATTGTCTCAAGAACAAATGAATAACATAAAAGAGCAAACTGGGATTAAAAACATTGCACCACTCTATCAAAAAAACACAAAAATTTATCAAGGTCAGAAAAGTTCAAACAGTATGATAACCGCAACTACACAAAATTACTTTGAAATGAATAAGAAAAAAGTAGTGGAAGGCCGATTATTTACAGAAGTTGATTATACAGGAAGTCAACAATCTATTATAATGAATAAAAAAGCGTATGATGCTAATTTTCCTAAAGGGAAAGGTGTTGGCAAATACGTAGAAATAAATGGTTATCCGTTTCAAGTGATTGGTGTCTACGAAGATGAACTAGTTGAAGGGGATATGAGTATGGACTTTGGTGGACAGAATGAATCTATTGTTCCCCTTAGCCAATGGGACAAGATTACAAGTGAATTAAATCCCGAACCCAAAATAATATTTCAGACAGAAACAACCGATCAATTGAAAACTAAGTCTCCAGGAGTTGCTAGCTTATTAAATACATTAGTCCCGGAGTCTGGCTACGTATTTGGTGTTAAAGATGCTGAAAATATGCAAAAACAATTGGAGCAAATAAACCGCTCTAACTTCCTGCTACTAGCAGGTATTGCTAGTATATCTTTAGTAGTTGGAGGCATTGGTGTGATGAATATTATGCTTGTTTCTGTCACGGAACGTACTAGAGAAATTGGTGTAAAAAAAGCATTAGGAGCGAGAAGAAAAGTCATTCTAGAACAATTTTTAGTCGAGTCTGTCACTCTGACGATTTTTGGTGGAATATTAGGAATTATTGTAGGTGTAATAATTGGTAAAGTAGTTACATCCATCTTGTACTATCCTTTTATAGTATCAATCGTATCTGTTGTAGGAAGCATTGGTTTTTGTTCGCTTATCGGAATTATTTTCGGACTAATGCCTGCTGTTAAAGCATCAAAATTAGATCCGATCGAAGCGCTTAGGTATGAGTAATATATTGAATAACTGAAAACTATAGTTGACAGAGTGCTGACTGTTCGACTATAGTTTCTCTGTGTATTATAATCAAATCATTTATTGAAGGAGAAAAGTAGCATGAAGCCAAGAATACTAGTAGTTGAAGACGATACAATGACCAATCAAGTGATTTGTGATTTTTTAGAAGAGAAAGACTATGATGTGCTTTCAGCTTTAGATGGTGAGGAAGCATGGGGAATATTCGAAAATGAAATGTTAGATTTGATACTTCTTGACATTATGTTGCCGACGATCAGTGGATTAGAATTGCTTGAAAGGATCAGAAAGACATCGGATGTGCCGATTATTATGTTGACTGCAATTGATCAAGAACATACACAACTGATCAGCTTCAAGCAAAAAGTCGACGATTATGTGATAAAACCATTTTCACCAACAATATTAGTGAAAAGAGTACAAGCCGTTTTAAGAAGGGCGGAGCAACCCACAGCGACAGAGAAAAAAGAAGATTCTTATGGGGATGTTCGCATAAATTTCGACTCATCTATGGTATTTTTAGAGAATGAACGAGTAGCTTTAACAAGAATAGAGTATCAAATTGTAGAGTATCTAGCCAAAAATAAAGGACGTGTGGTGACTCGAGAACAGTTGATTGAAGCGGTTTGGGGATACGAGTTTACGGCTAATGATCGAGTTATTGATAGTCATATGAAAAATATTAGAAAAAAAATTCCAGGTCTGAATATTGAAACTATCAAAGGAATAGGGTACATGTTAGAGGTAGAAAAATGAAAACAAGAACGAAAACATTTCTATTTACCTCTGTAGTCATTGCGATTGTTATTACATTTAGTTTCGGACTGCTTTATTACTTCTTGCCTATAGTCTATGAAAATGATAAAAGGGAGAGAGCCTTCTCCAGTGCTCTGAAGATCATTAATGAGGTGGAAAACCAACCAATTGAAAGAATCCATGAGATAATGAGGCAAGAGGAAAAAAGTCAAGAAGATACATTCTGGATAATGAAGAACTCAAACCAACAGATTATTTATCCTTCAGAAGTAAGTAAAACGATTGACGACAATAGTGAATTAGTGATTGCTAAACAAACTTCCATTAAACCTCTCATAAAAACTACAGTAAAGGACTCAGAAGGAGATAAATATATAATTGAGGTTAGCATGTTTTACGAAAGCATCAAAGAAGTAAAAGAAGCGTTACTAAAAATTTATCCGTATATTCTGGGGGGGAGCTTTTTAGTCGGAGGGATTGGTGCGTATATCTATTCCTATTGGGCAACTAGAAGAGTACATAGTATAAGTAATAGAACAAAAAAAATGGTTGTTTTAGAAGAGCCGGTCGACTACGTTGTCAAAGGGAAAGACGAGATTAGTGATTTGGAAAACAATATTCAATTTCTATATCTTTCGTTGCTAGAAAACATCCAATCATTGAATCTAGAATTAGAAAAAAGTAATGCAGTAGAGCATTCAAAGTCTGAATTTATGAGAATTGCATCTCATGAGTTAAAGACCCCGATAACGGCGATGCTAGGAATAATTGAAGGGATGATTTTGAATGTAGGACGTTTTAAAGATCGTGATTATTATTTGAACGTATGTAAAGAAATATTAGAATCACAAAGTCAATTAGTTCAGGATGTTTTATTTATCTCGAAATTAGAAAGTGTGGAAAAATTTGAACCTTCAAAGGAAGTTTTTTCGCTGACAGATTTAACGAATGAAACACTCGCATTCTTCGAATTAATGTCTATTCAAAGAAAATTGACTTTCGAAGTGAAGTTGGCAGAGGTAGTGGTTGAAAGCAATAGAGAAGAGATAAAAAGGATCATTACCAATCTTTTGAATAACGCAGTGAAGTATACGAAAGAAAGCGGGGTTGTCAGTGTCACTCTAACATCTGAAATGTTGGTGATTGGGAATCAATGTACACCTTTGGAACAAGAAGAGATTGATAAAATATTTTTACCTTTTTACCGTCCTGACTATGCCCGCGCAAGAAAAGATGGAGGAACGGGTTTGGGGTTGTATATAGTTTCTCAATTATCTTTAAAAAATGAGTTGCCATTTAATTTTAAACCTATGGAAAATAAAAAAGGGATGGTCTTCACGTTAGAGTTATCATCAATTGTCAAATCATTAGAATAATACAGATAAAATCCACTTTCTATGCAAATAGACTCCATGTACCTTTGGTAAACTAAATGTAGTAAAACATTTAGGAGGAATTTAAGTATGAAAATAAAAAAAATTACTTTACTGGCGTTACTAACTATGCTTACAGCAGCAACATTAACAGCATGCGGAAGCAAAGAAAAGAAAGATGCAGATAATCAAGGCGAGTTAAAAGGCGAGAAAATGAAAAAATCAGAAGATGATGTTGTCAGTGAACGTACAGAAGAAGTTGATGGACAAAAGATGATAATCAAAACATTGAAAGATGGTTCAGAAATTGCTCTTCCTGAGGGTGTTGATTTAGACGATGTAGATATGCAAGCAGTTGATTAAGCTGAATAAATCAAAATAATTACATCAATTATGATGAATCCTAGAGGGAAATGCCTCTAGGATTTTTTACTCGGTTGAAAAAGTACAGTGCTAAAACATAAAGTAATTCTCAAGTTAAAGTTATAAAAGTTGCGAAACCCGTAGGCATTTCTCTTTCATACTTTGATATGGCTATTTAAGTATTCTAACGATCCATTAGGATAAGGCAATTCTAGCGCAGTTTTAATTTCATTTTGGTACTTCTTAAAAGGAACAATAGTCATTAGAAAGTATAGAGCCATAATTTAGAGGCAGACATAAAACTCAATGAGTTTTGTGTCTGCCTCTTTTTAGTTTAAACCAAGTAGTCAACGCATGTGCAATCTGAAAAATAAATCAAAGCATAGGACTCGTTGAAGTAAGAGTAATACAGATAAAATCCACATTACGCACAAATAAAATCCACGTTAGCCTGATAAACTAATCTTCGGAAGAATTTTATAAATAAAAAAAATATAAAAATAAAAAGATGTTTTATTTCATTTGTGTATTTTATGAAAAACGTTAATAAAAAGGAATAGAACATTAAAAAGTTGACGAATGATACTCACCTATTTTTGGAGGTTAAGGACTTTTAAATAAATCAAGAAATTGATGATGAAAGGGAGTTGTCCTAACAAGTAAGTATGCTATCAGTGAAATCTTCTGTGTATAGGGGAGGGGGATTAAGATGGATCATAAAAAAAATATATATATACCTTCATATCTCGTTTTTTAGTAAAACGAGAAAGATTCTCTTTCTATTTATATCTATATTTTAATTATTATATATTTTTTTCTTGCTACTAGGATAATTCTAATGGATTTAAATCAAAAACACAAGGTTTTTTTGAGAAAAAATTTAATTTTTCTTTTTTTTCAATAAAAATTATTCAAAAAATGACGATTTTTGAAAAGAACTACTTCTACTATAAAGCATTACTATTTGGTGGAGAACATAGGTCATTTTTTTTAGCCGTCAACTCCGCCGTCACGAAAACTTGAAAGGATGATTTATTTTGGCAAGAGGCGAAAACATATACAAAAGAAAAGATGGACGTTGGGAAGGACGCTATCCCAAAGCAAGAAAAGCTGATGGTTCTATCTACTATGGATATATATACGGGCGATCATATCGAGCGGTTCGAGAACAGCTTTTAGAAAAAAGAATTCTGCATACGCTAGAAAAAAGTTCATTCCAAAAACAATTCAAAGGGTCTTTTGAGACTTGGGCGATTATTTGGTTGAACCAATTAATGAAAGAAAATATTAAAGAAAGTACCTATGCAAGCTATCAAAATAAACTTACTTTACACGTATTACCCGTTATTGGTAAGACTCCCTTACATCGTGTGGATAAAAAACAGCTAGAACAGTTGATTAATCAACTCAAAGACAAACTATCACCAGCTTCTATCCACATTGTCTTTCGATTAGTCAAAAGCTGCTTGAAAGCAGCAAGAGACCGGGGCTATTTATATATAAATCCAGCTGAACAAGTTACATTACCTAAAATTCAAAAAGAACAGGTTCCTGCGCTAAACCGCCAACAACATACTCAAATCTTGAATGAAAGCAAGAAAAACATTAAAGGACTACCAATTGTACTTGCTTTAGAAACGGGCATGCGTATTGGAGAAATAAGTGCATTGAAATGGGAAGATGTCGATTTTGATCAACAAGTTATCCATGTACGTAGAACGAAGCAACGTATATTTGACTATGCTAATAATGCATCCAAAACAAAATTGATTGAAACTGCGCCTAAAACAACACGTGCTAAGCGTGTTATTCCATTAACACCTTGTTTGAAAGAACAACTTATTTGGGCTAAGAGTCAGGCGAATTCCTCTTATGTTGTCGAAAATCATGGGAAATCTGTAGAACCAAGAACGATCAGCTATCGATTTGAACGAATCAAAACCAAAGTAGGTTTATTAAATATTGGTTTTCATTCATTGCGCCATACATTTGCCACACGTTGTGTAGAACTTGGTATAAGTATCAATACAGTTAGTGCTCTATTAGGACATGCATCAATAAAAATGACACTAGATACATATACCTATTCATTTCTTGAAGATCAACGTAAAGCAATGGAAACTTTAGCTGTTTTCTCATCTTAATAACAGTAAAAATTAATTTTTAGGGTTGTTACGTCTCCCTTTTTTTTATTTTTAAATAACGTTCGTTTTTTAAAAAATTAGAATAATCAGTATAGTATTTTAAATTTGGATAGATGCTAAAATGTTATGTCCTTTTTCTAACCGTCACTTTCGCCGTCAATTATAAAAACAATCCGCGAGCTGTCGGTAAAAATTAGAGTAAGTTCTCGTTTTACTAAAAAACGAGAACTTACTCTGATTAAAATCTACTACTATCAATTTTACTTTTTTATTAAAAAAAGAGCAACGCATAACCTTAATGACTGAAACAAACTATTTTGTTCTCATTCATAAAAAATCAAAGAACGATCAGCAACCATTGTATAAAAAAGAGAGAAGGGAATAGGAATAATGTACAAGTTAGGAATTTTAAAAAATGGAGATAGAGCGCAAAGTACATTTGTGGATGAGATCATTGCGTGTTCTAACTTTAAAACTTCGTTATTCAACTGTGTAAATAGTAATGAAGAAATGTTCTCAGAAATGAACATCATTCTTATTGTGGAAAACCCAACTTTTGGGTTTGAATCTATCTGTGAATCTATTTTGGAATTGAGAAAATCTTTTCAAGGTATTGTTTGGATATTATCAGAAGAAATTTCTGACTTTAATCAAATGATTTACTATCAATTAGGAGTAGATGGGATTTCGAGTATAGACAATAATAAAGGGATTTTTCTATTACAACTAGAAAATCTATTGAAACATACAAGTAACAAAGAAGAGGTGAAAGAAGAGTCAAAAAGAAATGCTGAACAAAAAAAAGACTTCGCTCTAAATGAAGGTAGCTTGAGCTTAATAGTAAAAGATGGTTTTGAAATTTCTTTAACAAAATTGGAGTTTCTTGTCTTACGAGAATTATTTATTCATACAGGTGAAACCTTATCTTACGAAGAAATTTATAGAAAAATTTGGGTAGAGAAAAAGAATGATAAAACAGCAGATGCAAAATTTAGACAATATAGAATCACCAATATCATTTTTCATCTACGGAAAAAATTTGAAGAAGCACCAGGAAGTCCTGAATACATAAAGACAATTCGTTCTAGAGGGTACAAATTGGATCTTAAGTGAAGTTTTTGGGCGTACTTCAAAAAGTTACACATAAAGGCAAGTAAGGCCAAAAAAATTGGATGATTGAGAGTTGAAAAAAGGATGGCTAATGAACAAGTAGAAAAACATCAGAAAAAAGGGTTGGGATATATATTCTTTATAGAAGGGATATTCTCTGTCTTATGGATAGGCTACTTATTCAAATTCTATTCTTTTTATAAGGAAGCCTACTTTTATGTAGATAAGCGCTTATCGTTATTTATTCAAATGCTATCCATTTTAAATAATAACTGGGATGAAATATTTATCTACTTTATTTTAAGTTTCTTCCTAATTACACTCACTTTATTTATGAGTTACCTACTATATTTAACAAATAAACGAGCGTTACGAAGGAACAAGTCAACCCCATTTATTCTATGTTTCAATTTATTGTGTTGTGCTTCGTTATTGGCTAATGTGTGCGGCTTCATCTTTTTCGTCATTACGATTTTATCTGCAAGTTTAGTTTATATCATATTTACACTGGTGAATTTAAACTTGGATAAAGAGAAGCCAGAGTCAGAGTATGATGAAGGGGACATTATTGAAATTAAAGGTCCGTTTAAAACAAAAGAAGAAGCTCAAAAAGAAATCACTATTTTTTTCGATAAATGGAAAGAAAAAACAATTATTTTAGGTGAAGAGATTTACATAGAAGATGGTAACTATTACGTGGATATTTATGTGGATACGATAAATAAATAGCATTTTAAACTTTTAATAGTAAGGAGTAATCAAAATTTAGATGAAAACAAATAAATTTATATATTTAGCTTTGTTTGTGAGTCTGTTTCTATTTCTATTTCCCGTTCAATCAATGGCAGAGGATGATAACTTGGGATACAGCGTTTCAGCAATTCTGAATGGAAAACAAATTGACCCAGAAAAAAGTTACTTTTATATTCAAACAACACCAGGAGAGCAACAAGAATTAGCTGTAACAATAAAAAGTACGAAAGAAGCCCCCGTTAATGTAAAAGTTTCTGTTCAGGATGCATTTACTGGAAACAAAGGAACGGTTGAATATACATCAGACAAGGAGTTACTTGATTCGACGTTAACTAATCCTATGAGCAGTATTCTCAAAGTTGAAACACCCAAAGTAACTGTAGAAAACTTTGGCGCAACTGAAGCGAAATTTACTCTAACGCCACCGAGTGAAAGTTATCAAGGCGTTAAAATGGGGACATTGGTTTTTGAAGTAGATGACTCAGAAGAAGATGCAGGCCCAGTAGGTACTGAATTTTCTTATCGAATTGGTATTTTGACTTCAGAGACAGGTGAAGAATACGAAAATTCTCAAACGTTGAATTTACTTGATGCAAAATCTATGCTTTTGCGAGGTAAAAAAATGATTTTAGCAACATTACAGAACCCAGAGCCAAAAGTTCTATCTAGATTAGCGATCACTGCTGAATTAAAAAATAAAGAGACTGGTAAGGTAATGAAAAAAGAGCAAGTTGAAAATTATGCTTTAGCACCCAACAGTAAATTTGACTTTGAGATGGATTGGGGAACTTCTAATATACCGGCAGGTAAATATGTTTTGAAGATGGTTGCCAAAAGTCCCTATAATGATTGGCAATTTGAAAAAGAATTTACAATCACCGGAGAACAGGCTAAAAGTATGAACGATCAGAGCGCTTTTAAAATTATAACACCGACATGGATTAAGGGCGCTACGATTTTATGTCTGAGTTTAACGATTGGGGTAACTGGAACACTTCTAGTGAGAAGGAAAAAAATGGAAGCAGAATGGGAGCGAAGACGTAAAAGAAGGAAAAGGAAGAAAAAGAAAGAAGGGAAATAAATGAAGAAATTTATTTTAGGGTTATTTTTCTTAGTTATAGTTAATGGGTTGTTTGTTGGTACAACGGCTGAAGCGACAATTAAATCAGAAGCGACCGATGTGGGAGTCATGTTTAATAATAAAAAGGTACAACAACCAATCGTACCTAAACTACCAGATACCAACGTACCCTATATACCTAAGCCAAGTCCAAGTTTTAAGGGAAACCTTCCTTCGACGGGGGATTTGATTACATCCCTTATCTGGACACTCTTGGGGTGTGCGGTTTTGATTATGTTTGTAGGGGTCTTTAGCTTGAAAAATATTATGTTAAGAATCACTTAGGAGGAACAAAAACAAATGATGGATTATCTATGGCTCTTTATTTTGGGTGGGATTGCTATCCTTTCGCTACTCATTTTTCTGATTACGTTATCAAGAGACACGTTTTTAATGAAAAAATTAAGAAAAAAGAAAACGAACTTTATTTTAAATTTCAGTTTACTTTTCACGACATTAACATGCTTAGGCTTGATTGTGTATCTATTTACCTTATTAAAAGAACAGATAGAACTCTTGCAATAAGAACAATGAACAACTTATAACAATAACTCTCACCAATCTATATCTATGCTATCTAAGGATGGTATAAAAAATGAAAAAAGCGATTTTAGCTACATTACTTTCTGCAACAGCATTAACATTGTTTGCTGCTCCAGCTAGTGCTACTGAGAAAACAACTAAAACTGATGTTGGGGTTCAGTTTAAACCGAGTGGACCAACAATTCCTGCTGAGGATATGAAACCTTTCAAAGATAACTTAGCTGTTGTCTTCAAACCAAGCAGTTTCAAATTTGGACCAGCTGAAGCAGTTGCTGGTGCAGTGAAATTAAATAACGTTAAGGGTGACAATAGTAACCTTGATGGTGCTACAATTTCAGAACAAGGCCAATATTTAGTAGTCAACGATGACAGAGACTTGGAAAAGTCGGCTGATAAGAAAAATAGTCCATGGACTTTAAAGGCAAATATGTCAGAGTTAACAACAGCTGATGGCGCTGCTAAATTGGCTTCTGCTAAATTGGAAATGAATTTAACAGGTTTGAAAAAATATAACATTGGTAGTGTAATTGGTGCGGATAATGATTACGTTCCTATGAACCCTTGGGATGCCGCTGTAAATGGCGTTAAACCTATTGATAACTTTGCAGTTGCGGGTGAATCAGGTGTTACTTTACCAACAGATACAAAAGTTGTCTTAGAAGCTGGTTCTACTTCAAAATCTGAAATTATGACGAAGAAGACTGCAAATGAGTATAAAGGCGGAGTTGCTACTGCGATTACAGATGTAAAATTAGCTATTCTTGATGCAGACCAAGATGGTAAATCATTTGCTGGTACAGTTACTTGGTATTTAGATGATAATCCAACATTTTAATTAACACACATAAATCTAGAAAACAAAAATACACAAATATAAAAAATAAAGCATAGATATAGATTGGTTAGAGAGTTATTGTTATAAGTTGTTCATTAAAATGAAAGAAAGAAACAAGTTTAGAAATAGGTGTTTAAGTAGTATGGAGTGCGATTAAAAAATGAAAAAACAGTTGGCTTGTTGAAAAAAAATAGATCAAGAGGTTGTATTTACATGAGAAAAAATCATTTTTACCCAGTTGTTGTTTTTCTGATCTTTTTATTTATTCATCCAGTCGATGGTTTTTCGGCAGAGGACGTGTCTAGTGTAATCAGCGATTTTTCCTATGAAATTCTTTATCCTGAAAATCAGAAAGATAAAACTCTTGGGTATTATGACTTGTTGATGAAACAAGGAGAAGAACAGCAGATTCAATTGCAACTCAATAATGCATCGAATCAACCAATGCAAGTGGCAATAGCAATAAGTAGTGCTAAAACTAACGGAAATGGTGTAGTAACATTTGGACCAAATGATATTAAGACGGATGCTTCTTTAAAGCACGATTTAGCTAAATTAATGACTGCTCCTGAGAAAGTTACGATAGCTCCAAATGACCATACAGTAGTTGATTTTACTATTTCAGTACCTGATGAAGCCTTCGATGGGTATATTGCTGGGGGGATTCAGTTGAAACCCATCGTAAAAGAGCAAACTTCAATAAAAAAAGACCAAGTGATTTTGAATAAATTTGCTTTTGTCATAGGTGTACTACTAAGTGAATCTGAAATTCAATATGTACAACCAGATCTCCAATTGAATGATGTCTCATTAAAGTTGAAAAATGCAAGATATACTTTGTTTGCTAATATATCGAACACCAAAAGTAATTTTGCAGAAGATCTGATGGCAAAGATTAAAATCAGAAAAAAAGGTGAAAAAAAAGCATTTTTAGAAGTTGAAAAAGAAAAAATGCGTATGGCTCCTAATTCGATGATGGAATTACCGATATTTTTAGAGGATCAAAAAGTAACGGCTGGTGAATATGCAGCAGATGTTGAGTTGAAATCTAAAAATGGACAGAGTTGGAAATGGGTCAGAAACTTTGCTCTTTCAAAGCTTGAAGCTGAACGAATAAATAAACAAAAAAGCATACAAGATGAAGTGCCACGCAATCATTGGTGGTTGATACTGGGAATTCTATTCATCTTTTTAGTAGTCGGTGGTCTGTGTTTTCTTTATTTTAAAAAGATAAGTAAATAGATCGCATGAAGAGGCATGGCACACGCTAAACGATTACATTAAAGCAGTAAACGGCTCCGCTTTAGTATGTAGCAAAAATACAAAAAAGGAGAATCAGGACATGAAAAATAATAATAAGTTGAGAATAGGTTTGTTTATAGGTATAGTCGTCTTTGGACTTGGTATGGTCACTTGGATGAATACAGCAAGTAGTTCAGTAAAAGCAAATTCTACTAACGCAAAACAAGCCAATTCAGCTAAAATACTTGATCCAGTAGAAAATACTGAAGGATTGAGTGCAACTGCCAAAAGGGTGGTATTATCTCAAGATGAGGCATTTCCGGATATTGCAACTGAAGAAGGCCGTAAGCTGATTTTTTCAAAACAAGACTTTCCAGGGGACAAAAAAGAGGTTTCCTATGAATATAGTGATGCTAAAGGCACTGCCAAGAAGCCAAGCAGTGCAAATGCTGGGTTTCAATTGGTTTATGTGAAAGTAAGTGACAAATCTAGTAAATCTAACATCCTTGTTCCTATTCCGGTTACTGTAACGAATAGTGGAACGACATTGTTATCTGAGGATCGAGTAGCGATTCAAATGGACAATGGACAAGACCAGATCCAACTTCAATTGAATGAAGTAAAGGATAAAAATGCAGAAGAACTACAACAAATAGTTAAAGAAAAAGCACAGGTTCGTGCTTGGCGTACAGATAATGGCGAAGAGTTACCAGTCGCTGTTTCAGAAAATACAATCGATCCTTCTGTCGCTGGAACATATAAAGCAACGTTCAAAGTTACTTTAGATTCAGAAACCGTTCAAATGGAAAAAGAAGTGAAGGTAGAAGAGAGTGCCAGAGCGTTAAATCCAGCTCCACGTGCTGAGGATGGTTTTACATGGAAATTATTGCCAGCAAGACAAAATGCATCTCTTTATGATATGAAAAGAAGTAGTTTTTTTAGAATGTCAAATGGTGACACCTCTACGAGCAACCTGAAGTCCTATGCGTCATCTGCATTAACTATATTACCTGACAAATCAGTGGGGTATGACGTAGCTAGAGACTCGGCTTCCATATTTGGCGGATTTTCAGTGGGAGCATCTACTGTAATTCCCTCTGTAAATGGTACATTGTTACCATCAGTGGATGAACAGTCTGCTTCTCTTTCTACAAGTGTTTATCAGAGAAGTGATGGTCTTGGGATAAGGAAAGAGTTAATCAATACTAAACTAGGACTTAAATACACTTATGAGGCGACAGTAGCAACTAACCAAAGTTATAGAGTCCAAACAAAGATTGAGAATATTTCATCTTCTACAGTAACTTTGGGATTTATTAATAAAGGAATATTATCTAGTGGTAGTCGAAGTAGTTTTGCCCAGAAAAGTGCTCTAAGTGCAATAGGGAATGGGCGAGGGGTAAAAGGTAGGACCAAAATCAACTCTACCGACGAGATGGCGTATGCGATAGATTTCAAGCCAAGGGTGGATGATCCCTATACGTATTGGGATGTAGTGGATAAGGCAGAAAGTGGGAACTCAAGTGAGAAGAGCGCTGCCTGGGAAAGACTCAACAGAACAGCATTAAAACCTGGCATGGAAAAGACGAAGTTTAAATCAGGAGACACTATATTTTCTGAACCGCGTTTTGGGTTTTTCTTTTCAGGAGGTGTTCCAGCAAGAACTGTGGCGAGCGGAGAATCTGTTAGTGGAACCTGGGAGTTATTTTATGGGGAACCTCTTCCGTATATTGAAATCGGCGCAACTCCAGAAGAACATAACGTATACCCAGATACAACAGAGCAAGAATTTAAATATGACTATGTGTTAGGCAATATGCCTTCAAATAGTGCCTTTGGGACGATGACGGTCACTTATCCTGATAATAGTAAGGAAGCAAGACCTTTTACTGCAGCAAATCCGACAGGAACGATTACTGTTCCTAGAACTAAATTACCAGAGCAATTAAGTAATAAGCCCGGGACAATCCAAAGCTACGAAACCTCTTTGCTAGCGATCAATGAATCAGAGGGGATATGGCAAGGTCTTCCATCAGAGGATAAAATTCTTTCTGTCAATGTATATAATTTAGGTGGATCGCCAATTGCTCAAATAGTTAAAAAGGATAGTATTTGGAGCAAAAAACCATGGGAGTTGATTAGTAATCCAGTTATTTTACCAGGACACGACCCAGATTATAAATTTGTGAATCCTGCAAAACCAGTGGATACATCTAAAGTAGGGATGCAATTTACGGAAGTTATTATGACTGATACGGCCGAACCGACCAGATCAGTGATTATAAAAGTCCCTGTGATGGTGACGACGGAGGATCCAATTCCGACAAACGGATTATATATTGGAGCTGACGACTTTACTATTGATCAAGAGGAATTGAAAAACTTAACAGAGGCACAGATACCAGAAATGATTCTAAAAAATTCAAATGCAGCGGCTTGGGATGCTGCAACAGGTTCAAGTGAAGGAATTGATTTGTTTGTTAAAGAGACAACATTAAGCAACACATCGGACAATTCAAAAATATACACTGCAAAAATTAGAGCCGAAAATGCTGATGAGTTTAAAGAGAAGACAGTCAACATCACCGTGACAGCAAAATCAAAATTGACGATCAATTTTATAGATGAAAAGAATACTACGTTAAAAACAATTGAAGTGACAAAAGAGATAGGTCGACCAACAGATTTAAGTAAAGATCCAGATGTAATCCAGGTGCTTCAAGATTTAGAAGCCGATAATCGGAAATTAGAAGAACGGCCAGCTAACGAAACGGCCTATCCAATTGCTGCGACCAACCAACCTGTCAACTATCGTTTTCGATCATATTCAAAATGGACTGTTGAATTTGTTACTACGAATGATGATGGTGAACAGCTACTTCCTTCTGTTGAGCTAGAAAAGAGAATTGGTATAACGTTCAACATGCGAGAAGAGGAGCCGATAGCTGCTGCACTAAAAACGCTTGAACTGGAAAAGCATTATGATTTAATGTCATTTCCTCAAGATGACGAATCTTTTACTGTAAGTGCAAGTGATAATGGGCGAGTTCTTCCCTATGTTTATGAAGTAGAGGCAAACATAAACATTCATTTTGTTGATGAAAAAGATACAACTATCAAAACAGTTCCTTTGATAAGAAGAGTTGGTCTTCTTGATTTAAGTCAAGATCCGGATATACTTGCGGCAATTCAGACACTCAAGGAACAAAAGTATGAAGTAATCAAGTCACCAGAAAATGTGACAGCTTATCCAATCAGATTTGATACGGATGTGACCAATCCAATCATTTATCAAGTTAAAAAAATGGAAGTACCAGTAAACATTCGATTTGTGGATGAAGACGGGGTTGATATACCAAAAGTAGAGCCGATTAATTCAAAGGGAATTATAGGAACTCCTCTTGACTTGCAACAATTTGACACAGAGATTCAAAAACGATTAGAGATACTCAAAGGGGAACATTATGAACTAGTAGAAAAACCTGCTGATAATCAAGTGATAACTGGACCAGGTGCTCTAGACGTATTCTATCGTTTTAAAGGATCCTTATTCATTGGCTCATTTCCTGGGACATTAGATTTTGGAAACAAATACATGGATTCTAATATGATCAAAGCCGAACAGCCTAAATACGATAAAGATTTAGTTATCAAAGATACACGAAAGACTAAAGGCTCGTGGAAACTATCAGCAACGTTAGAAAAACCACTAACCAGTGAAGAAAATCCAGGTGAAGTCATTAACAATGTGTTCTTTTACAAGCAAGATGCAACAACTAAAGTTCCATTGCTCAAAGGGCAAGCCCAACCAATCGAAACAGGAAAGGCAACGACTTCAGGAGAGTATAATGTCAGTGAAAAATGGACAAACAATAAAACTGGTTTAGAATTAATTGTACATTCTAACAATGTCTATCAAACAGGAAAATACACTGCCTCTATTTTATGGCAAGTAGAAACAACACCATAATGATGATTTATTGAGTAAAGCTCTAAGAAGAGCTTGGAACATAACTTCTAAAGAAAAAATCCAGCTACCAGTCAATTTGATACTTATTGTCAAATCGGACTGATGAGAGGAAAACAGATGTTGATCGTTGAGAGTAAACTACTTTCAATGATCAACTTTTTTGTTATGTCATCTTTATCAAATCGTTCATAAGAAAAAGCTCTTTGTCAACTAATGTTGGTAAAGAAAATCCAAAGAATTAAATCAATTAATATGATTTCTAGGGGGGATTTCATCTAGGTTTTTTGTTTTCTTGAAAAAGAATTGTACGAAAACATAAAGAAATTCTCAATTTGAAATTGTAAAAGTTGCGAAACCCGTAAGCATGTATCTTCAACACTTTAATAGGATTATTTAAATATTCCAGTGCATTGTTTAATTCATTTTGGTACTTCTTAAAAGTACCAATAGTTGTTTGATAATAGGTAGGAAGACGATGGAAATCTTCGTCTAATAGTGCATAAAATCGAGTGTACCTGAAAAGACTAGACAGACTCTTCTTTTGATTCGTTCCTTTTAAGCAAATTTCATTAGAAGTGATGGTTAAATCTAGAATATCTAAGGTTTCTTTGATAAGATTTTTCTTTTTTGAATGGTTTTAGACGACTTAATTCTAAAGGATATCAGGGCGGTTTCTCCATTATTTTACATTAAAAAAGATGCCAGTGATTTCTCACCAACATAAGAAAGTATAGAGCCAGATTTTGGTAAGAAGCATCTTAAATTCAACAAAGTAATTTTTTTTCGAATCTAACCAAAATCTGACCATTAAATTAGTATGATAGATTTGATCAGGAACAAAGAAGTATAAATTGGAGGAAACAAGATGAGTTTTTTTAAAAGAGCACTAATCAGTATATGGCAAAGAAAAGGACGAACGTCCTTGTTTTTAGGATTATTTTTAATTGTCTTTCTATTGATTTTGTCTGGTTTTGCGATACAGCAATCAGCAGAAAAAAGTAAAGTTGATGCGCGAAAACAATTAGGCGCCGAAGTTCGTTTGAAAAGAGATAATGAAAAGATCAAAGAAGCATTATTGAGTGGGAATAATAGTATAAAACCACTTTCAAGAGAAACGATTGATAATATTAGTAGCTTACCTCAAATAAAAAGTGTCCAGTTAGGTGGAGAAGCCAGCGCTGCTAAAGGAGACTTGAAAAGTGTAGCAGCGACAGCAAGTAGTACGGATAATGCTATGAACCCTAATTTAGCTGGGAATTATAACGAAAATCAAAAACCAACATTCCGCTTATATGGAACAAATGCATTATTGAAAACAACTGATTTTAAAAATCATGATTCTAAATTAATTGATGGGGAAGGAATCACGGATAAAACACCAGAAAATTCAGCTGTTGTTGAACAAACTTTTGCTGAAAATAACCAGTTAAAAGTAGGGGATAAATTTAAACTTACTGGATTTTCATTAGATGGTAATGGAAATAACATAGAGTATCAGGTGGTCGGGATTTACAAAACAGATAAAGTAACATCTGCGCTCGATCAAATGTATGAAATGGCTCAACCTGAAAACCAAATTTATGTAGATATAAAATCATTTGTAAAAACAAGTGATCAGGCAAATATAGAGGATGTAACCTTTTACTTAAATGATCCTATGCAAGTGGAACATTTTGTGAAAGATGCAGAAAAGAAAATGCCTGCTGAGGGGAATTTTTATAAACTAGATTCGTATACAGAACAGTATAAGCAAATGATTGGTCCTATCGAAAAAATGTCTGCTTTTAGTTCGATCATGATTAAAGTTATTGTAATAGCTGGCGGTTTGATTTTAACCTTCTTATCATTATTGTCTATTCGTGACAGGAAAAAAGAAGTTGGAATTTTACTTTCATTAGGAGAAACTAAAATGAAAGTAATCGTCCAATTAGTGACGGAAATCGTCATCATCGGTCTCATTTCTTTTGCATTATCCGTGACAATCGTCCAAATTTCAGGTCAAACAGCCGCTAACGCCATGTTATCAAAACAAGTGGCAGAATCAGAACAGGTTGTGCCGACTGAAGACGAGTATGGGGAAGAAATTAAAACGGTAGAACCTGTCGACCAAATGGAGCTGCAATTGAATTCAACTGTGGTTACACAAGCAGCCGGTTTAGGTTTTCTACTAATCGTCCTTACAACGCTTGTACCAAGTATCATGATTGCTAGAACAGATCCTAAAGACCTGTTCGCTCAAAAAGAGTAGAGGGAGAAATTAATACATGAATTTACAATTGAAAGATATCACGTATTCATATAAAGAAGGCATCCAAGAATATAAAGTCTTGGACAACATTAACTATACATTTGAACCTGGTAATTTTTATACAATTATGGGACCTTCAGGTGCGGGGAAAACAACACTTCTGTCAATTGCTTCAGGATTAACAACACCTGTTGAAGGAAGTATTAGCTATCAAGGTGAAAACATTTATGAAATGGGCATCACGAAATACCGTAAAAAATTTACATCCATTATTTTTCAAGCGTACAATTTAATTCCCTATATGACAGCTTTTCAAAATGTGAAAATTGGTATGGAAATCAAAAATCAACAGGTTGACCATATCAATAACTATGTAAAAGAGAAACTGAAATCTGTGGGAATCACAGAGGAGTTAATGCATAAAAATGTCATGAAATTAAGTGGGGGACAACAACAAAGAGTAGCAGTAGCTAGAGCATTATCAGCAGATTCACCACTGATTTTTGCAGATGAACCTACAGGGAATTTAGATAATGTGACGTCTAAAGGGATCATTGAGATGCTAAAAGAACTTGCCTTACTAGAGAAAAAATGTGTGATCATGGTAACCCATGACTTAGAAATAGCCAAACAAGCGGATATCAGTCTGATTTTAAAAGAAAACAAGCTCCAATCAATGTGAGGTGAAAGCAAAATGAATTGAGTTAAAAGTCGTTTTGTCGTGGTTATATACAGTATCTTACTGTATATAACCACGAGTTAACGACTTTTATTTTACTGTTTCATTCAATTTTACATTAAAAAGTTATACATTTTTCATAAACCAATCAATCTTTCGAAAATAAAGTATGCTATTGTTATTTATAGTAAGATTTTTCAGGAGGTTTATGGTATGCGATTACTTGTCGTTGAAGATGATGTTTTATTGGGGGACGGATTATGTATGGGTTTGAGAAAAAAAGGATACGCTGTAGATAAAGCAACAGATGGCTTTCAAGCATTAGACATGATTGAAGTCACTGAATATGATTTGATTATTTTAGATTTATCTTTGCCCAATATGAGTGGCTTTGAAGTGTTAGAAAAGGTGCGCAAGAATGATCTAGCAGTAAGAATCTTGATTTTGTCGGCAAAAAGTTTTGTTGAAGATAAAATCAAAGGCTTGGACATGGGGGCAAATGATTATTTAACAAAACCATTTGATTTTTTTGAATTAGATGCTAGAATCCGAAATTTATTAAGACAGAAAATCAGTATAGAAGAAACCGTCATATATTATGGACAGATCAGCTTAGATTCTTCGAAGCGAGTTGTGAAGGTAGGAGAAACCCCAGTCAAGTTGACGAGAAAAGAGTTTGGAATTTTAGAGTATCTAATCAAACATCCAGAAGAAGTTTTTTCGGCGGAAAAACTTATGGAACATGTTTGGGATGGTGATGTGGATTTATTCTCTAATACCTTTAAATATCATATGTATTCACTAAGAAAAAAAGTAGCGGACTTTGATCAAAATGCTGCTGGTATGATTCAGACGATTAGAGGGGTTGGGTATTGTTTATCAGCTAAGTATGTTCAAGAAGGGACGTGTGATGAGTGAGTTTACAAAAACAAATCACCTTATTAGTTAGCGGAATATTAACCAGTATGCTGTTGATTATGCTGATGTTTTCAGTGTCAGGTGCAAACAAAAACTTTACGGTAGAACGACTAACACAAATCGATCCGCGGTTTACAGATTCAACTATGGAAAATAATATACCGACAGATGTCAATAAAGAAGATGTCGAATTAAACCATATGCTGGCCAAAGCCAGAATAGCTTTTTCTTCAAACATTATGCTTGTTTGGCTAGTATTGATAATCATTGGTACGTTGATCACTTATAAGCTAGTGGGCAAAAGCTTGCAATCACTCGTCAATCTTCAAAAGACGATGGAAAATTTGGATACTGGAAATATTGGTAAACAAATTAGCCTGGATGAGAAACAGCCCCGAGAAGTTCAAGCATTAAGCTTGAGCTATAATGAAATGACTGCTCGTTTAGATGAATCTTTCCTGAAACAAAAAAACTTCGTTCATAATGCTGCACATGAATTAAAAACCCCCTTAGCGGTAATTATTACATACACACAACTACTTCAAATGAACGCAGCTGAAGCGGATTTGGAACATAAAAAAATGACAGAGGCAATTTTATCTAGCTGCGATAAATTATCAAAAACGCAAGAACAACTGCTGTTATTAGCTAATGATAACCTACTACAATTGACAGATACTATCGATGCTCAATACTTAATCAACGAGTTATTCAACGAACTTAAATCTCATGCAATTGACAAAGGAATGGTTTTGAAAAATAACAATTCAAAAAATTACTCATTTAAAGGCAACAAAGTGATGCTAAGTGTGGCCTTAAAAAATTTAATTGAAAATGCGATTAAATATGGAGAAGCTGATTCAGAGATTACAGTTTTTACAAGAGTTAGTGCTAAACAAATTTACTTTGAAGTCAAAAATCAGGGACAGGAAATCACAGAAGCGGAAATTGACCGCATCTTTGAACCGTTTTATCGAGGGGAAAAAAATACAAATCAAATTATCGGAAATGGGTTAGGTTTATCTTTGGTGAAAAAAATAGTTGAAGATCACGGAGGTGAAGTGTTTTGTAAGCCTCAGGGGAAAGAAGTTCTTTTTTCCTTTTCCATACCAGTACATTGATTCATAAATTGTCATAGAGGAGTAGCCCGATTTGTAAACGTTAACTTGGTGATAGAGGGATGTATTCATGATAATGTTTCGAAGTAAGTTGATTTCTTATTAATTAAGTTATGAAATAATAAATATAAAGGCAAAATAAGATTCTTTAGTAAAAAATGTGTAGACAACATGTTTTGAGTATCGTTAATAAATAGTCAATGTGAGATTTGTCTATCCCACACGAATCATTAACAATCCCTAAAAATACCTCAAAGCCTTATATTTTCAATGAATTTTTTGGTATGATGAACCTATCTAAAAAAAAGTGAGGAAAAAAACATGAGCGAATCACAAATAACCAAAAAAGCTATTTCTGCTGCATTGATTGAATTATGCGGTCGAAAATTGTTCAGTAAGATCAGCGTCCAAGATATCACCAAAGAAGTCGGTTTAAATCGCCAAACGTTCTATTATCACTTTACTGATAAACAAGATCTATTACGCTGGATTTATACCCACGATGCATTGATTTATTTAGACTCTCCAGATGTTTCTATCGATAATTGGGAAGAACAAGCGCTAAAAATGTTAAAAGCAATCCAATCAAAAAGTGATTTTTACTATAATACAGTCAGTTCGGATTCAGATATTTTAAGAGCCTGTTTTTCAACGATCACGAATAAACTGTTTATTAACTTGTTCGACCAAATGGATAAAGAAAATCAGCTGCTTCCAGAAGATAAAATTTTCTATGCCCGTTTCTTTTCCTATGGTTGTAGCGGTGTGTTGATCGATTGGATTCTTGGTGGTTATAAAGAATCACCGTTAGAGATCGCGACACAGCTTTTCAGATTAGCTAAAGATACTGAATTTTTCTCTTATCGTTTATACGCCCAAGAAAACGAACTATTGTGACAAATTGTTGATAGTGTCTAAAAAGAAGACGGAATGATAATGCTATCACAAGACTTTTATGGAGAATCGTTGTACGCTAGGTTCATAAATTGAATCGGAGGGATTCTCATGAAAAAAAGACATATTGGATTAGCAGCAGCAGGTGCATTAGGTGCCGCTTACCTTGCTAAAAAAGTATCCGCTGAAAAGAAAGTAGAAAAAGTTGCTGAAATCGAAGAAGAAATCAATAGTCGCTATTATGGAGATAAACAGGTCTACTTAATCGGTGGGGGAATTGCCACAATGGCTGCAGCAGCCTACTTGATTCGTGATGCTAATTTTTGTGGAAAAAATATCCATGTGATTGAAGGCATGAAAATTCTCGGCGGAAGCAATGATGGGATCGGTACCAATGAAAAAGGCTTTGTCGCTCGTGGGGGGCGGATGTTAAATGAAGAAACGTACGAAAACTTCTGGGAATTATTTAGCAGCATTCCATCATTAGAATGGCCTGATCACAGTGTGACGGATGAAATTTTAAATTTTGACCATTTACATCCAACACATGCGCAAGCACGTTTAGTGACAAAAGATCAAGAAATCCTTGATGCTCATACAATGGGCTTTGATAATGAAGACCGCTTAGCGATGACAAAATTATTAGCTGCCTCAGAAGACAGTTTAGATGGTGTAACAATTGAAGAATGGTTTGGACCACATTTCTTTGAAACAAATTTTTGGTATATGTGGCAAACAACATTTGCCTTCCAAAAATGGAGCAGTGCCTTTGAATTACGTCGTTATATGAACCGAATGATTTTAGAATTTTCTCGAATTGATACATTAGAAGGCGTTACTCGTACACCTCTAAATCAATACGATAGTGTGATTTTACCTTTGAAATCATTTTTAGAAAAACATGGGGTCGATTTTACCTTGAATGAAGATGTAGTCGATTTAGAATTCAAACCAGGTTCTGAAATCACGGTTACTGCGTTGAAACTTGGAAATGGAGAAACAATCGAGCTAAATGAAGAAGATGTTGTAATCATGACCAACGGAACGATGACAGATAGTTCAACAGAAGGTGATTGGAGCACTCCAGCACCAGAAGTGACAGAAGAATCTCGTTCGGCACGACTATGGCGCAATATTGCCAAGAAAAAAGCTGGATTAGGTAATCCTGAACCATTCTTTGGCCATGAAGCTGAGACCAATTGGGAAAGCTTTACAGTTACCTGCCGTGGGGATAAATTATTAAAACGTATTGAAGAGTTTTCTGGCAACATTCCAGGCTCAGGTGCTTTGATGACATTAAAAGATTCAAGCTGGTTAATGAGTACCGTTGTGGCAGCGCAACCCCATTTTAAAAACCAGGATCCTGATACGACAATTTTCTGGGGTTACGGCATTTACACAGATAAAGTCGGCGATTATGTGAAAAAACCAATGCGTGATTGTACTGGGGAAGAAATTTTGTACGAATGGATTTGCCAAATGGGGTGGCAAGCAGATTGGGATGAAATCGTTAAAGATGTGGTGAATGTGATTCCTGCCTACATGCCATACATTGATGCACAATTCCAACCACGTAAAATGACAGACCGCCCTCAAGTGGTTCCTGAAAATAGTACGAACTTTGCCATGGTCAGCCAATTTGTGGAAATTCCGAAAGATATGGTCTTTACAGAAGAATATTCAGTACGGGCTGCTCGAATCGCGGTTTATACGCTATTCGATATTAACAAGGAAATTATCCCTGTAACGCCTTATAATCGTGATCCTAAAGTATTAGCAAAAGCGGCACAAACGATGTTTAGATAAAAAATATTCCGTTTTAGAGTAAAAGATAAGTGTTGATTTATCTTTTACTCTTTTTTTCGCAATTAAACGATAACGAATCCGTGGCTGCTGTATACGTTGGATATTGAGAATAACTAAGACGCTATATAGTATAAATTGCCTAGAAAAATCTCAGTCTTTAGATGGATGTTTCCCTTGTGAAAAAAACGTATACTTGAAAAGTAGAGAAACGACAAAGAAAAAATCCACTAGATAAAGTCAAAAGAGATTGGGGAAATGGAACATGAAACATTTATTTAAAACAGTTGTGTTTGAGATGAGTCTGTATTATGGAGTACTAGCAGTTGTGTTGCCGTTAATTTATGCAGTGACGTATCACGTCTCTTATCTATCTGTTTTTAGCGCTGAATGGTTTGCTGTGACAGTGTTCATGTATCCAGTTGTACTTGTCTTGTCAGCAATTCGTTATGGCTATGGACGTATGAGAAAGACTAGTCACTTCTAAATAAAATTGAAAAAAGCTAGGACAGGAGTACTCACTTCCATCCTAGCTTATTTTGAAATTCTATAAGGTTAATTGTTCCATATTAAACGCATCTGTCATCGCTTGTGTGGCTTTTTTCATTGGTGTGACTGATTCTAATTCACCTTGAACAGCGATTCGTGTTGTCGCATACATATCACCACATGTAATCAATGTGATCATTTTTTTACCAGGAACATCATCAATCAACTCTACACGTGAAGGATCGATTTTTTCAACATAAGTAATTTTATATGTATAAACATTGTTTAAATCAGTCGTATAAATCAATTCTCCTGGTTTTGAATATTCCAATGGTGAAAATAAAGAAATCATGTCTTGTACACGGTGACTGGCAAGAGCGTAATTCCCTTTACCCATTTCTTGGTCAGGTTTCATCGTTCCAGCGCCAGTTAGCAAGACCACATTGTCCAATCCTCTAAAGATCGGCAAGTTGATTTTGACATCGGGGAGTGCAACTGCACCTACAACAGGTAGATTTTTATTGGCAAGCTGAGCTTTTAAGACAGCTTCCGTACTCAAAGATTCAACTGCGGCAAAATCAAAAGAAGTATCCGTCTGATTATTTTTTGCAACAATTTCAGGTGTTAACTTCTCTACGGCATATTCTTTTCCGTTTTGCTGAATCAACCAATTTCTGATTTGGGTATTAAAGACCAGTGCTAAACCAACAATCAATAATAAAAATAGGAAGATATTAATCAGCCAATTTCTTTTTCTTGATTTTTTCTTTTTAGGGCGTTCTTTTCTTGAGGCCATAAGCTTCCTCCTTTTTTTATTAAGTGTATCATAAATCAAAATGAAACCCTAGCTTAAAATCTTTATTTTTTTATAAATATGATTATTTAAAAGGAACCTTAAAAATATAGCAGTTGCACACTATTTTTTTACAGATATCCGTTATCTTCTCTAGAAAGTGGGCAGTTTTTAACTCTTTGTAACTGAATCTTAAAATAAAAGACACAAGCTTTTCTTTACAAAATATTGTAGAATGTAAGAGAAGACAATTGACGGGGGTGATGGAACAAATGTTGGAATTGATTTATGTACATATTGATATGACAAGTAATGCAGTATTATCAAAAGGGATCACACATACAGACTTTACGCGCTCCATTGTTCATCACCCTAAGAACCTGCTATTACTGAATCCTTCTGCTGAAGAAGGCGAGTATGATATGCACAGTGGATTAAAGATCATTCGTGGTCAAGAGAATGTCGATCACTATTTTTCTACGGTTCATCGTCGTAAAATGAACGAAGAAATTAAATGGATCGATTTCTCTGATGTTACAATGCTCAAAGAACTGACGCCGATGGAAATTTCAGAGTTGCTTTATTTTGGGCACATGAAAACGAGTTTGCATTCACCATTTTTTTATAAATTACAAAATGATTTTGTCTTTTTTGAATTTGTTGACCATATGACAAGGGTTTATTATCGTTATATCGACGAGTTTTATCGGATTTTGGCGGATAAAATCACCCGAGTAATTTTGGAGAAAGTCAATGATCGTAAAACGTTCTTTAAACGTGGGGTTTCCGTTGAAAAATTAGACAGTGAATTATTGAAAGAAATGAAACCGATTTTGCAAGAAGGGGTTGTGTTCTGTTTTGATCAGATGGATATTAAAGGAAAAGAATACCATATTCCAATCCATGTGGTAGAAGATTCATTATGGAAAACGAAAAACTTTGCTTATCAAAAAGAACCGGTCATTGCCATTTTGATTTACAATACAGCAAAACGAACTTGGCGTTTAATCCAAGAAGATGAATTTGGTTTTACTGATTTGCCTAGACAGGCCTAATAAACGAAAACAAGCAGAAGTGTAAAAAACTTCTGCTTGTTTTTTTGATCCTAATTAAATATTTTTCTGCAATCTCAAACGTTTTGCAATCTTTTCGATGAGGAAAAGTGCTGGTAACTGTGAGGTTAGTTCAATTGTTTTGTCGTGATTATTACTAGTTTTATAGATAGTTTCCCGATTGATTGTGTAAGGAATATTCAAATCGGACATTCTGCTGATTGTTGAACTATCACTGTTGGTTATTGAAATGATTGGGCATTTTTTCGTGTTCAGCCGTTTAATATAATGAATGATTTCTTTTGTTTCGCCAGTAACAGATAATGCAATCACACAAGTTCGTTCTAAAATATCATCTGGAAACCATTCAATCGGGTAATTGGAAGGATCTTCAATACGTAAGGCGGTTTGAGACAAATTTGTAAAATAAAGAGAGCCATAGGCAGCAATTGGTTCTGAAGAGCCAGAACCAAGAAACAGGACTAATCCTTTATCTGCTAAAAGGGCAACTGCTTGTTCGATTTTGCTGTCGAGAAAGGGCTCATTAACACGCTCCAGAAAATGAATGTGTTGGGTTTCATCAACATCGGCAATTTGAGCTTGGTTGATGGACTCGTAATATAGCTGAAGTTTTACTTTGAATTCCGAAAAACCATTACATTCAAATTTGTGACAAAAACGCAAAATACTTGCAGTACTTGTGTGTGTTTCATCAGCTAAGTCCCTGATACGCATGTAAGTCACAAGCTTTAAATGATTTGCGATATAGTGGTAAATCTCATATTCTAAAGGATTTAAATCGGGAATATAATCTAAAAACAGCATAGCGTCCTCCTTGTAGTTACAAACTGTGACAAAATTGTGAGAAATGACAAAAGACGTGACTTATCACAAAGAAATGAAAGCGTATAACAAACATTATAATCAATGCTATACTCCAATTATAGATCGTGAAAGCGCAATCTGCAAGAAGGTTCAAACTAAAATGTTTTATTTGAACTTAAACTATAAATTGGAGGACTAACAAATGAAAGTAACATTTCCAAAATCATTCTTTTGGGGAGCCGCTTCAAGTGCTACACAAGCAGAAGGACGAGTAACAGGTGATGAAAAAGGGGGAAATATCTGGGACTATGCGTCCAAAGAATATAATCACCGTTTTTATGATGGGGTTACAACAGAGAACACTTCTTTATTTTATCAAGACTATCAACAGGATATTCAAAAAATGCAGGACATCTCATTTAACTCATTCCGTACCTCAATTTCGTGGTCACGCTTGATTCCAAACGGAACGGGAGCGGTCAATCCTGAAGCGGTGATATTTTATAATAATATGATTGATGAATTGATTGCTAAAGGGGTGGAACCATTTGTCAATTTGTATCATTTTGATATGCCGATGGCGCTTCAAGAAATAGGTGGATTTGAGGCTAAAGCAGTGGTGGATGCATATAAACAATATGCTAAAACCTGTTTTGAGTTGTTTGGTGATCGAGTGAGGTATTGGTTTACTTTTAATGAGCCAATGATTCCAGCAGAAGCCGGTTATCTGCATGATCGTCATTATCCATATGTCGTTGATTTTAAGCGTGCGGCAGCCGTATTACACAATATCATTTTAGCGCATTGTGAAGCAGTCAAGGTGTACCGTGAAATGAAACTAGCTGGAAAAATCGGCATCATTATGGATGTCATACCGGTTTATCCTCGTAGTCAAAACGCAGCAGATTTATACGCGGCTGAAATGGCAGATTTATTCTATACAAAGAGTGTTAATGATGCGATTTTAAAGGGGAAATACCCAGTACGTTTAAAAGAAGTTCTACAAGAATATGATCAATTACCAGAAGTCTCTAATTCAGATTTAGAACTGATTGCAGCGACAAAGATCGACTTATTAGGAATCAATTACTATCGTCCTCGTAGAGTTAAAGCGAAAGAGTGTGTACCGAATCCTAATGGGGTTTTCTCACCAGAATGGTTTTTTGACGAATATGTTATGCCGGGTCGACGGATGAACACTTCTCGCGGAATTGAGATCTATCCTAAAGGAATATACGATATTGCGAAAAAGATTCAGACAGAGTATGACAATATCGATTGGTTTGTTTCTGAAAATGGTATTGGAATCGAAGGAGAAGAAGCGTTTATTGAAGAAGGGGTGGTTCAAGATGAGTATCGAATCGACTTTTTGAAAGAACATTTAACGTATTTGCATCAAGCGATGGAGGAAGGGAGCAACTGTTTAGGGTATCATATGTGGACGTTTGTAGACTGTTGGTCTTGGGGCAATGCCTATAAAAATCGTTATGGTTTTTATCGGTTAGATCTGGCAACAGGAGAAAAGACGGTCAAAAAATCTGGTTTGTGGTTTAAAGCGTTAGTGGAAAATAATGGGTTTGAGTAAAGAAAGGAAAAGTGATTCTGATGATGAAAACGCTCGATAATTTAGCGATGAAACTGTTACCGATTGCAAATGCAATTGGTAATCAGCGGCATTTACAGGCAATCAGGAATGGGCTGATTTCGATTTTGCCGCTGACGATTGTGGGCTCCTTTTTTACAATTTTGCTAAACTTACCGATCCCTGGTTATTCTGAAATGATTGCTCCATATTTAGCAGCATTAGATGTTCCGTTTCGGTTTACTGTAGGTTTGATGTCTTTATACGCTGCCTTTACAATTGGTTCGTTTTTAGGAAATACGTACAAGCTAGATAAGATCACTAGCGGCTTTCTTTCAATGTTAGCGACACTTTTGATGGTCATGCCAGTCAATCTTCAAGAAGGCGTGGACACAGCAGGAAATGTCGTGGCAAGTGGTCGTTATATACCGATTACACCACTTGGCTCCCAAGGATTGTTTGGAGCGATTGTGGCAGCGTTGATTTCAGTTGAGATTTATCGTTTTACGAAAGAAAAAAACTTGGAAATCAAAATGCCAGAAGGTGTTCCTCCTGTAGTGGGAGAATCGTTTGCTGCGTTGCTACCGACGCTTTTAGTGATTTTAGTCTTTTGGATTCCTCGTCACTTTTTTAACTTCAATTTAAATGATCTGCTTAGTGTAGCAATTTCACCTTTGAAGGTCTTTTTAACAGGTAATAATATTTTTGGCGGTATTATCACGCAATTTATGATTTGTTTGTTCTGGGCGTTAGGGATTCACGGTCATGCTGTTCTAGGACCGATCATTCGTCCGTTTTGGGATCAAGCGATTATCGAAAATGCGGAGTTATTTCAAAATGGTACGAGTGCTTTTCAATTACCGAATATTTTTACAGAACAATTTTATCAATGGTATGCGCAAATGGGCGGTACTGGCGCAACGTTAGCACTTGTTTTCTTATTCTTGTTCTCTAAATCAAAATATTTGAAACAATTAGGGAAATTATCGATTTTACCAGGGATTTTCAATATCAATGAACCCGTGATTTTTGGAACACCGATCGTAATGAATCCACTATTAGCAATCCCCTTTATCACGGTGCCGATTGTGAATACGATTTTAGTTTATATTGTAACAGCGCTAGGTTGGATGCCGAAAATGATGGTCAAACCGCCATTTTCGATCCCTGCACCTTTAGGAGCGCTGATCACCTCGAATTGGAACTGGGTCGCATGCATTATGGTTTTTGTTTGTTTTGCGGTTTCGTTAGCGATTTATTATCCATTCTTTAAAATGTTTGAAAAAATCCAAGTAGAACAAGAGCAGCAAGTGGAACAAGAAGAGACTGCGATGGCTGTTGAAGAGCTTTGATGAGAGCATAGGAGGTAGTAGAAATGATTTATGTGATTAGTGGCTGCATGATTTTCGGGACTCATTATTTGTTGAAGGAAAATCAGTGGTTACTGCAAAAGAAACTTTGGCAATTGATCGTTGGGGCTATTTTGATTGTGGGACTTACGGTTGTGCTAAGTACGTGGATCGGCTCATTATTTCCAGTGATTGGTGCCACTTTAGTTTGTGCCACGATTTTACAAATTAAGCATACACACCAACTTGCGATCCAACGGTTAGGGTAGATAAAAAGACAAGCTGTGATTAAATCAGCTTGTCTTTTTATCGATTGTTTCATTTTCTTTATCTTTCAGAGCATCTTCAATTTCCTTATGCAAGAAGTAGGAGATCACCGTTCGGATCACTACTAAAATAGCCAATTTTAAAATATCTTGAAAAGTTGGTTTGATGATCGATTCAATGATATCTGCGGCAATCAGTATTTCTAAACTAAGGAGAATATAACTACCTAGAAAACTTTTGATGAAATTATTTTGACGTGCCATTACAACACGATTTCGATCGTTTCGTTCACTTTTTAGAAAATCGATTCCAGCCATAATTACGCCCCAAATCAAGACCACAATCGAAAAAATATTTAACGCTAAAATAAATAAATCAAAGAAAGGAATTAAATTATCCATGATGTTTTGAGCTAAATCGTGCATTGGACGTCCCCCTTTTTCTGTATTCTAGAAAGGCTCATATTTTTTTAGCAGAAACCAACAGCATCATTGGTCTACGCAATTCATCTCTCATTTGGGCACTTGCTTCAAGCATTTCAGGAGCGGGCATCGGTTCAACCAAGCGAGTGATTTGAAAGCCATTTGTTAATAGTCCGTCCAAATAAGTAGTCAAGGTTTTGTGATATTTCATTACGGTTTCACCTAAAAATAGTGTCTCACGAATACTTTCATCAAAGTAGCGATCAACTGGCCAATAAAGTGGCTGCCCTTTTTGATCATAAATCCAATCTTCCGTTCCTTGTGCTGTGAAAATCGGATGTTCTGTAGAGAAAATAAAATCGCCGCCAGAGTTCAAACAATGATTGACTTTTTTAGCAATATCATCAAATGAAGGGACATAATGGAGTGCTAAAGAGCTGATCACAATATCGAATGTTTCATTTAGTCCATCGATTTCATCCATACCCATTAAATGATAAGTGATTTTTGAAGAATCGGTCATCTCTTTTGCTTTTTCGATCATCCGTTCAGATAAATCGATGCCAATGACCTTTTTCGCGCCGTTTTCAACGGCATAACGGCAATGCCAACCGTAGCCGCAACCGAGATCTAGAACGGTTTTTCCAGTGAAATCAGGCAATAATTTTTTTAACTCATGCCACTCACCAGCGCCTTCAAGCCCTTTTTTTGAACGATCCATTTGACTATAAGCTTCAAAAAAATTAGGATTGTCATATTCGTTTTTCATACGGTGTCTCCTTTAATGAACGTACTTTTGTCTTATTAATTGTACCAGATTGTGACGAGAATACCCATAAAAGAGAATTTAAGGAAGCTGGCATCCGTTTATTGAAAAGTATGACCACAATCGCTCAACACCTGAACCGCTTTCGTTTTGTCTTTATTTTTGATTAAAAGATAATCGGTATTGTATGTGGATAACGCGAAAATCGAGATCTGATTGTCAGCCAAAGGATTAGCCAATTGTGTCAAAATACCTACTAAAGAAAAATCTAGTTCGCCGACGATCTGAATAATGAACCAGTCCTCATCAATAGAAAGAGCAAGATCTGTCTCCAGCGAGCCAGAAGGGACAATCACAGAACATTCATCGTGTGTGTAAGTCAGGCTCTTAAATGTTTTGATTTTATGGAATGAAGTAGGAATTGGGGTATCAACCGGAAATTTTATAATGGCATAGTTTAGTGTATCTAATAGTTTCAAGTGCATTTGTTTTCCTCCGAGTAGTATGTTAAATCGGGATTTCTAAAAAGACTTGAGACCCGTAAATAGGCGGAAGGTGATTGTCAGCCTCTTTAAAGCCTGCTTGTCGACATAAAGATTGGGTAAACGCTTTGTCTTCATTTACGATGATCGTAAGTTGATCGATCGTCGAAAAATGCTGGTGAATGAATGCTGGCAACAAATGAGTCGCTTGTTTGGCATAGCCTTTCCCTAAGTGACGATAATCAGTAGAAAAGTCCTGGACTAAAATATTATTTTTATTGATAGAATAGGGACTGCCGCCTTGTGCTTCATAAAGAGTCAAGAAGGCAACGAGCTGATCGTGTTCAAAAACGAGAACACCATGACGATGGGGGTCTTTTTTGGTTAGAGCAATAGCGATTTTTGGTTCACGGACATAGCGCCTTTTCTTTTGGGATAGGCAATAATCATTAATAAAAGTTTGGTGCGTATCATCGTACATTTTTAGGTACATGAGTTTTCCTCCTGCCTAGCGTAATGTGCTTATTTTAGCCGATAGGAAAATAGCAATTCCTTTATACTTATAGTATAACTTGTTTGAGAGGTCTTGTGCAGTTGCTTTATAGAATTTTTTTCATTGGCGTGAAAATAATACCATCAACTTCTTGTTGACTACCCGTTGGTATAAAGCCGAGATGGTGATAGGCGTCAAGCGCATAAGGTGAAGAGTTCAATGTTAGTTGGGTTGCCATGTGGACCGTTTGGCAATAGGTAGTCGCTGTTTTCATAAGCTGACGAGCAATTCCTTGTCTATGAAACGCCTTATCCACAAAAAGCAAGGATATGTGGTTTGGCAAACGCACTGCAATCAACCCAGTTATGGTTGCTTCATTAGAGAAACAGGCCCAAAGCGTTAATTCTTGCGCTGCTAATTGCTGCGTAATTGTATCAAAAGAGATAAATTGCTTGAAATGTTGGATTCCTTCATCAGAATAATCAGGTGCTTCAAATTCAAGAAAAACCCGCTGAACAAGTGTGAGAGCTGCTTTAAGTTCTGATTCATCTATGATCGAAAGCTGTTTGATTGGGTTATTCATAATGACCTCCAAAGCCTTTTTATCTATTTTATCATGAATAGGATTCTATTTTTCAATAAAAAATAGCCAGAGAGAAGTAAAAGCATTTCTCTCTGGCTATTTTGATTACTTAATGAGGCGCTTGTCATTTTTAGACAAGGTACTGACTTTTTTTATATGGTCAACAGTGATCATTCGGATTTGTTGGCTGTCTTCTTGTAAACGCAACATGATCGAATCACCAATGCTCTTGGAAACGATCCATCCAGATACTGTTTCAAACTTTTGAGAAGTCGGCACTTCTTTTAATTGTAGAACAACTAAACTTTTTTGAGCAGAAGCAACTTGTAATTTCTTAAGAATTTCTTCACGCTCTTTATCTTTGCTCTGTTTATCTTTAGAGTCGTCTAAAAATGCCGAAAAGAAACTTTGGGAAGATTGGCTGATCAATTTTGAAATGCTTTTCATTGTTGATTTGTGGTTATTGTCCATTCTTCTACCTCCTTCACGAATTTACTACTACTGTCAGACTCTGAACAATCAGATACTACCATTCTACCTAATAAAGTCAAATAATTCAAGAAAATATGTTCGTAATAATCTTGTAAAGAATTATTCCTACTTGCTTTTTTCGATAGTTTCAGTAATATTAGAAGTACCGATTACATTTATGTAATTTGTTTGAAAGTAAATAACGACTCAACGCTTTCAACTTAAAAGAGGGAGATTTCAATGAAACAAAAACAGACAAAAAAATCAAACATTTCTATTATAGCATTACTAGTCGGCACAGCCTTTGCTGGAGCTCTTTTAGCTAAAGTAGCACCTATGGCAGAAGGTAGCGGATTTTCAGCTTTATTTAATGATGGCAAAGCAGCGAATGAAGTAAAAATAACTGAGACAAGTGAAAGTAAAAAAGAGCCAGAAAAAGTTAAAAAATTAACATACACGGAACAAGTCAATGAAGGGTTAAGCCAAAATAAATTTGCTAATCGGATGCCGATCAACTTATTATTGCAAACTGACGATAAATGGAAAGCAACACCTTATGGCATGGACAATCCTGATGGTAATACATTAGAAATCAATGGCTGTGCAATTGTATCATTAGCAATGGTGTCTTCTTTCTTAGATAATAAACAGTATACACCGCAAGATATTTTGAATTGGTCGAAAAACGATTACTTTGTAGAAGGGGAAGGGACAGCTTGGTCCGTTTTCTCTGATTTTGCGATGGAAAAAGGCTACCAATTTGAGGATCTTGAAACAGATATGACAGCGGTAGAAGAACAATTAAAACAAAAACACCCTGTAATCATCTCAGTAAAACCAGGGCTATTTACTGAAACGGGTCATATTATGGTATTAAGTGGTACAAATAATGGGAAATTCTGGGTAAATGATCCAAATGACTCTGAAACAAAAGGTCACTCAATAAAAGAATTTACTGCAGATGAACTGCTGAATGAAGCAATGAATTTCTGGGCGGTATATAAATAAAGTTGGGACAGAAGGAGTTGCTTCTGTTTCACTATTTATTCGGATAGAAAATGGAAGGTCAACCAGTATTTATGGTTGGCTTTTTCTGCTGTCATGAGTAGAAAACGCTTTACTTTTTTTGCGAAAACCATTGACATGGGATGGTTCCCACATTATACAATCAAGGTATAAAAAGGAAATGGAGTGAACCAAATGAAAATTATCATCGAAAAAGACTTTGAAGCAATGAGTGAAACGACTAAAAATATTTTAATAGGCCATATGAGCCAAGATAAACGTGTCAACTTGTCTATTACAGCTGGTAATACTCCTGTTGGTGTGTATAAAAAAATGGTGGAGATCGTGAAAGAATCACCAGATTACGCAAATGTTCATTATTATAATTTTGATGAAATTCCAGTACCAAATCAAGCGGAAGGAATCACGATTACTGATTTGCGTAAATTGTACTTGAATCCAGCTAATATCAATGAAGCAAATGTCCATCCTTTAACTGTAGAAAACTATAAAGAACAAGATCAACGTTTAGCTTTAGACGGCGGATTAGATGCAATGTTGATTGGTTTAGGCGGAGATGGACACTTCTGTGGAAATATGCCTACAACAACTAGTTTCGAGAATCTAACCTATAAAGTGAAGGTTTCAGGAGAAGAGCCGTGGTTCGTGCCAGGTGAAATGGAAAAAGGCATGGAATTTGTAACGATGGGACCTGTTAGTGTCATGCGAGTGAAGCACTTGATTTTGATCGTCAACGGTGAGAAAAAAGCTGAAATGGTTAAAAATGTGTTGCAAGGACCTGTTACAGAAGAATTTCCAGCATCCATTTTACAGTTGCATCCTAATTTGACAGTCATTTTAGACGAAGAAGCAGCAAGTAAACTGAATAAATAAAATAAAAAAGATTAAGGTGCTAACGTGCCTTAATCTTTTTTAAATCAGTTTTACAAACGTACGTTCTCGTGTTATGCTTAATAAAAAAGAATGGAGACGAGCATGGATAAAATTCGGTGTGATTGGGCTAATGGAAATGAACTGGAAGCGAACTACCACGATGAAGAGTGGGGAACAGCAGAACATGGCGATCAAAAACTATTTGAAATGTTGACTTTAGAAAGTATGCAAGCTGGTTTAAGCTGGTCTACGATCCTTAAAAAGCGAGATACACTGACTAGTGCATATGATCAATTTGATTATGTAAAAATTGCTGCCTATACTCAAGAAAAAATCGATTCTTTACTAGAAGATCCAGGAATTATTCGGAACAAACTAAAAATCAATGCAACGATCAATAATGCAAAAGTATTTATGCAGATCCAAGAGGAATACGGAAGTTTTGATCAATTTATTTGGGCTTACGTAGAGAACGAACCTATTATAAATCGTTGGAAAGAGATCAAAGAGGTTCCTGCGTCAACAGAACTCTCTGATAGAATCAGCAAAGACTTAAAGAAAAAAGGATTCAAATTTTTAGGAACGACAACTGTTTATGCTTTTATGCAAGCTACTGGTATGGTAGATGATCATGTTCAGCATTGTTTTAAGTGCAAAAAGTAACATCAGCACATTTTGTTCCAGGTCCTGAGAGAATGACCAATCTCAGGACCTGAACCCTTAATTAGAAGAAATGTGCAGGATTTCATAAAGAGCAGCACTGGTTTTGTCAGGTTTCTCAGCATAAAACCCCAAAATCGCTGCTTGCCATTTATCTGGATTATAGACAATGAGTTTTCCCAAGTTATTTTTAGGTAACTTGTCTTTGATCTTTAACAACTTTTCTGGAAGCTTTTCCAAAGAAAGTTGTTCGTCAATTGTCACGGTTTGTTCCAATAAATAAGTAGAATCAGTAAAATTAGTTGCTAGATCTACAGTTAAAGGAATACCGATTTGACAATTTTGCCAACCAAAGTCGTGGATGATAGCATCGTAAAAGCCGCCAAAAATAAATTGATTCATTCCTTCAGAATCTTTCCAAACATATAAAGGAGAGTACGAATTGGAAACAGCACCGTCTGTTTTTTCTGAAATAAGATACGCTTTAAATAGTAGCCCCTTAAAACCATCTGTTTTTGAACCGTTCTCTTCAACACGTTGTCGAATCAGTGACATGTCGTAATCATCCGGTAAAATTATTTTGTATTGCATAGCATTCATTCAACTCAGCTCCTATTCTTGATAAATCCAGTATATTCTTTTGAAAAAGTATTGCATAATACGAAAAAATGATATATGTTATCAGTAATTGTGATAGCAAGAAATGGGTGGTAAGATGGAATTGAATGATTTAGCAATCTTTCAATGTGTAGCTGCTGCAGGTTCAATGTCAGAGGCTGCCAGAATCATGGGATACGCTCAGTCCAATGTGACTGAACGAATCAAACTGCTGGAACAAGAATTGACCGTTAGGCTCTTTGAACGCACGAATCGAGGCGTTATACTACTTCCAGAAGGGGAAAAATTAGTAGAGTATGCAACGGTCATTTTGAATCAGATTGACGAAATCGAAAAGCACTACAAAAAAGTACCGATAAAAATTGGCTGTACCCAAACAATCGCTTCTAATTATTTTGATTTAGCAGCGGCCATTGATCATCAGCCGACAATCGAGTTATTTATTGATACAACAGTCCATTTAGAGGCGATGTATAGAAAAAAAGTGCTGGATGTATTGGTTACCAACAAAACGACGACTCTTACCAACACGATTTTATTTACTGAAACGGTTGGCTGGCTATCTGCCTCAGGTGTCCAAGATGTATACCTGATTAGCCGGGATAAGGAATGTCCGTATAGAAAGATGATGCTATCTTTAATCAATCCGCTGACATGTAAAATTGTCGAAGTCGACACTATTTACTTGATGATCGACCTAATAAAAAAAGGAGCTGGCCGGTCGCTTTTACCTGAACGTTTTGTTCATGAGAAACAGAATCAGTCGTTGCTTTTCAATAAAATAGAACAACAAGTTCCTATATATATCGCTGGAAATGAAATAAACAGACGTGATGTTCGTTCATTTTTAGAGCAAAGCAGCGGCTTGATATAGGGAGGATTTGATTTGTTATGAGTGATATTTACAAGGATATCAATTCAAACTACGAGCGATTATCAGAAGCCGAACGGGAAGTCGTTGAGTTCATTTTAAAAGTTAAAGATATTGAGAGTTTAAAATTAAAAGATATTAAAGACGTTCTATATGTGTCAAATGCGACAGTCATCAGAGCGTGTAAAAAGTTGAATTACGCCACCTTTAGTGAAATGAAAGAAGCGTTTATTCAGGCAAGAGATGCAAAGCAAAAAAACTGTTCAGCAGAATCAGAATTTGTGCGTGTTTTAGATGGTATAAAAAAGGATACGATAACAACTCTAGAATTAGCTGATGAAAAAAATATCGATCAAATCTGTAATTGCCTAATCGAGGCAAGAAGAATTTTTTGTGTTGGAATGGGGTCCAGTTTTCTAGCAGCATCTGAGTTTAACCACAAACTAACGTTGCTCGATCTTTGGGGGAATGTTTATTCAGATAAAAATTCGATTGAATATATTCCTCAAATCAGTAAAGAGCAAGATGTAATCGTTGTTTTTTCTTCAAGTGGTCAAGTAGATGAAATCAATGAGACCATTATTAAAGCAAAAGGCAATGGGACTCAAATTATTGCGGTTACTAGCATGTCTGCAAATAAACTAAAATCGATCAGTACATATTCTCTACTGACTGGTAGTTCCGGTAGTCAGAAAAAAACTCGTTCTGGATTGATGTTACATGTAATGAGTACTCTTGTTTATGAAAAAATCTTAACCAAAGTATCTAGCGTTTAACGCATATTAAGGAGTGACACAAATAAAATAAGAGCCTGCAATATAACTTTTTTGAGTTATGTTGCAGGCTCTTAGTTTCTATATCTGTTCCATTTAGGCTCGACAAAACTTAATTTTTATCAAAATGATCTTCATAAACCAACATCAGTTTATCAAAACTTTTGGCATCGGGGATCAGTGGAATCACAACAATCGGTATATTATTGATATAAATTTCAGGAATATTGGTAATGATGCAATCATATTCAGCAGCAGCTTTTTCTAATTCCTCTAAAGAGGTCACATGCAAAGGTGTACAAGAAAAACGTCCTCGCAGGTAATAGTTAATTCGTTCAGAAAGCATGTTCATATAATCTAAACCAGAGTTAAATAAAAGACAGGCGTTCAGTGTTGGTGTTGAGTATTCTAAACGATCCAACAAGTTTGGCCAATTCGTAAACAGAATGGAAATAGCTTCATAGACCATATATTCTTTATAAGGACTGGAATAAAAAATCGCTTGTAAAGAGTGGAGCAATTCCATTGGGAAATGTCCATATAAGTTTTTTATACTTGAAAGAAATTCCTTGTTTTTGTTGTGCAAAATGTAGGTTCTTCCATGGATCTGACATTCTAAATTATAAAGACGTATAAAGATAGTCTCAAAATTAGCACATTTAGAGCCCATTCTTTTTTCGATTTCCAATAGAAGAGCTTCAATTTTTTTGTATTTCAAGTAGGCATTACGATCTGTTTTTATTAGTTCGTGTACTGCATCAAGAGAAGCCATGTATTGGTCACTAAAAAATAAATAGTAGAACGTGTTTAAGTTCACTGGGTTCAAGGGTAAATGAAATTGACTGTAAAATTCATCGCATGCATAGGCATCACTAAGGATAGTGAATTCTTTTTCTGGAATATCATGCAGATGATTCTCACTATTATGCTTTAAAAGATTGATGACCGTATACGTATAAAAGCGCAAGCGATTCAACAAAGAAAAATCTAAGTTATAAGATGATTTATCAGGAATTGCCTGATGAATCATCTGAAGGCCGACTTGATCCAAAATAATCAGTTGTGGTGGTGTTAAAAGACTTTCGGCTACGCCGTATTTTTCATAAAAATAGTGCTGCATAAAATTACAAATACTATGTGGATCGCCAACAAGCTGCATTTTTTTTAAGTTGATTGTAAAACCTTCTATCTGAAGGAGCTGGTTGACGCGAAGAACAATTCGCTTGATTGTAGAGACGCTAGTATAAAGATCGTCTGCTAGATCAATGATTGTAGAGAAATTATGTAAGAAAATTTTTTCGATAAGCTGAAATTCCACGCTATTTTTAATAAACTTCTGATAAATACTTGTTTTACAAAAATCAAAATTTGCAGCAAGACGGATACCGTATTTTTTAGAAGACTCGATTGTAGTAGGCGCGAGCAATGCTTCCAGTTCGATAATATCTGATTTTAATGTTTTTACAGGTACGTTTAAGATTTCTGATGCTGTGGGAAAAGTGACCCAATCATTATCAGCTAACAGTTCCATTAGCTCTAATTGGCGTTTGGATCGTGAGGAGAGGATTTCTTTCATGCTATCAACACTTTCTTTATTTATGTTATTTTTTTATATTTGTTCATATTGTAATGAAAATAATTTCAAGACATTTCTATTTTAACTTGAAACAGGCTGTTTTGTCTAGATAACCTTAGATGATAATAGATGTTTTTTTTAAATAAGTTAAATTGTATAGGTCAAAATTTTCTTTTTAATAGAAAAATATGACCTTTTAAGGTAGGTTATTTTGATAACATTTGTAATATTTATTTAAAAATGTTCATAAATTAATATTATTTTCATATGGAAGTCAAATTCAATCAAGTATTGCTATTTTCTGACCATAAATGACCCTTTTTTTTCTTACATAACGTTTAAACTAATGTTAAGCCAGTTGAAGGCAAAACGATAGACGGAGGAAAGTTATGAAGAAAAAATTACTAGGGTTAGCATTAATGTCAACAATTATTTTGGGTGGAGCAGGTCTGTTGAATGCTGATGTTGCAAATGCTCACGGATATGTAGAAAAGCCAGCGGCTCGTGGCTATCAAGGTTCATTAGATAAAAATACGTTAGGCTGGTCAGCAGCTATGGAGAAATACGGAATGGTTATTACAAATCCGCAGTCTCTAGAATTTGATAAAGGGTTCCCGCAAGCAGGTCCAGCAGATGGTCGTATTGCATCAGCAGATGGTGGTAAAGGTCAAATCACTGACTCTGTAATGGATAGCACAGGGGCAAACCGTTGGACAAAACAAGATATCAATACTGGTGTGAACACATTTACATGGCACTATACAGCGCCTCACAGTACGACTAAATGGCACTACTATATGACAAAAGTTGGTTGGAATCCAGATAAACCATTATCAAGAGCTGATTTCGACTTTCTTGGTGAAGTGAAACATGATGGTTCACCGGCTTCAAATAATAAATCACATCAAATTACTGTTCCAGAAAACCGTTCTGGTTACCACGTGATTTTAGCTGTTTGGGATGTTGCAGATACAACAAATGCCTTCTATAATGTGATTGACGTAAATGTAAAGGGTGGCGGAGAAATCACTCCTCCAGTTGAGGAAGCACCAGCTAAACCAACAAATGTAAAAGCAACAGATGTCACAACCTCTTCACTTAAATTAACATGGGATACCGTTTCAAACGCTAAAGAATACAATGTATACCGTGATGGTAAAAAAGTTGCAACCGTTGGCGGAACTCAATTCAACGATGCTAACTTAACTGAAAACACAACATATTCTTATCAAGTAGAAGCAGTTGGAACAAACGGTAAAGTCTCTGAAAAGAGCGCGGCAGTAAAAGCAACAACACAATCATCAGCAGTAGAAGATAACCAAAAACCAACAGCACCAACAAACGTTCACTCAATGGGAACAACTGAAAATACAGTAGATTTAATGTGGACAAAATCAACTCATTTCTTAGGTGTTAAAAACTACGAAGTATACCGTGATGGTAAAAAAGTTGCAACAACTGAAAAAACAAGTTTCAAAGATACGGGCTTAAAAGCTGATACAACATATAACTATACAGTAAAAGCAATCAGCGTTGGCGGAAACGTTTCAGAAACAAGTGCGGTATTTACTGTGAAGACCAAAGAAGCACCAAGTGGTCAATCAACATGGGAAGCGGACAAAATTTATAACTATGGTGATAAAGTAATCTTCAACGATTTAGAGTATGAAGCAAGATGGTGGACAAGAGGTGAACGTCCAGATCAATCAGACGTTTGGAAACTTCTTTCAAATAAAGCAGTCAACTGGGAAACAAGCAAAGCGTATAGCGGCGGCGATACAGTAATTTTCCAAGGAGAAACATACAAAGCAAAATGGTGGACACAAGGAAACGAGCCGACAACTTCAAACGTTTGGGAATTGATTTAATCTATTTTAAACTTCCTGAATGACATAGTAAGGAATACAGAGTACCAACGACATAGAACAAAAAAAGAAGCGCTGGATCAGATGTTATGCATCTTCTCTGGTGCTTCTTTTTATAGATTTTGAATATGTGTATGTTTAAATGCATCAGAATATTTAAGTCCATATCCCATTGTTCGATCCATAAAAATATGTGCGAACCAAATGATAGAAATGGCTAATAAAAGAGCAGTGTGGGTAAAGAGATACACAAAACTAAGTAAGACTGGAAAAACTAGATTATGACCTAAATTATAAATTTTAGCACCGACAGCTGGATTTTTTGAGTAGCCTACCATAGTAACATCTGGTAGTAGAAGAAAAAGAAAGAAGTAAAGAATTGAAAAACCAAAATGGATATAGAGTGCTAGTGCTAAAATAAAGAGAGCCCCATTTTCTAGTTGTAAAATTATTTTATTTATCATAATGAGAGCTCCTTTATTCCATGGTTAGATAGTTGATCGATCAAAACGAATAACTCCGCTTGATTTTCTACGTAGTTATTATCTTGGATCGTAGCTTTTAGTTTTAATAATAACTTGTAAGACACTTCGTAAAAAGAGATCTTTTGTTTGATATAGTTGATTTTATCTGTTAAAAAATCAGTGGACTCATCGTTGCATTGAGTAGAAATCGGCTGTCTTTTTAACTCTAACAAGTAGTTGATTTCTTTTATGGAAAAATCCAGCTCTTTTAACGCTAAGATAATTTTTAAATCTTGTTTGTCAGTTTCTGTAAATTCACGATACCCATTTGTTTGGCGTTTGGGTTGTAGCAAACCAGAGCGCTCATAAAAGCGGATCGCATCGGTTGATAGATTAAATTGTTGGGCGAATGCGGTTATTTTCATGGTTGTTCCCTCCTGTATCGTTAGTGTAACATTGGATATAGCTCCAAGGTCAAGAAGGAAATTTAAGGAGGTGGAAAAAATGAAATGACTGGGACATAACTCTAAGAGTCATATCCCAGCCAGGTGGAATCCAAATAAACAGTGGAAGCAGAAGCAACTCATCCTCAGTTCTCGGAGTTAAACAACTTCTGTCCCAAACTCAGTGCTTAAAGGTTGTGTTAGTTAGTTTTTACGACAGGTAACCAAACCTCAAATACTGCATTTGCTGGATTAGCATCAAGATAAAGCTCGATATCAGGTCCATTTGCATATTCGTACCCTGAACTTGGAAGCCAATCGGTGACGATTTTTTTCTCTAACTCTTGAATTGCTTGAGGCATAGCTCCTTGCCCGGAAAAGATTGCCCAAGTGAAGGGGGGCACAATGTATTCTTCCATATTTTCTGGTACTGCTTGATCACTAGCGACAGCGATATAATAAGATAGTTCTTTGTTATTTGACACTTCTTTTTTATCTTCAAAATCAGATTCAAATCCTACACTGACACCCATTATGCCTTTTGGTTCTTGAGTCATTAGAGGGATTAGTTTCTCTAGGGTGCCATCTGTTGCAACTTGCTGCCAAAACAGTGGCGTTTCTTTAAAATTTTCCTCAATGTCTGTAGATAGTGCCTTCTTTGCTCCGATAATTCGAAAAGCTTCTTTTGTTTTAATGCAATATTCCATCTCTTCATCTCCTTTGATTGTGATGTGGAATTTGATTCTAGGATATGAGGTTAATAGGCTGCCTTCTTGTTGTGCTTGAGAAGGTGTGATATTGTGTTGTTTTTTAAATGCGCGAGTAAATGAGTTAGGGGACTCATAACCATATTTAATGGCGACATCAATGACTTTTGCCCCTTGTTGTAACTCAACACCAGCTAATGATAGCTTTCTACGACGAATGTAAACAGCCAGTGGTACGCCGACCATATAAGAAAAAACGCGTTGGTAGTGATAGGTAGAGCAACGTGCAATAGCTGCCAAATGCTCAAAATCGATTTCGTCTGTTAAGTTTTTTTCAATGTAGTCTAGTGAATTTTCCAGTCTAGTAACCCATTCCATTGTAAGATCAACTCCTGATTTTATTTTATACTAATTAAACCAAGTGTACCTCACTTTCTCTGCCCAGAAAAGAGAGGCTAGAGAAATGTCGTTGTATACTTGACTTTCAAGTGCGGTATAAGCTTTATACTATAAAAAAGGTGGTGAACAAATGCGATACAAAATCAATGAGTTTTCCAAAATGACCGCTATTCCTAAGTCCACACTACGTTATTACGATAGAGAAAGATTGTTGATTCCGTCATTAAGAGATCAAGAGAATGGTTATCGTTACTACGATGAAATAGATTTTAAACGAGCAAACCAACTGACGTTATTAAGAAATAGCGAATTTTCGATCTCAGAAATCAAAGAAGTCTTGTATGGGCTTGAAGAAGAAGCGGATTTAGCCTATTATTTAATTGAAAAAAAGGCATTTATTTTAGAAGAAATTTATGAAAAAGAGCGATTGATGAAAAAAATCGATCAGATGATTACACTAAGTGAAACAGGTGATTGTGAACAAGAGTACGTCGTTAAAACACAAACTAAACCAATGCAACGTGTGATCACTAGGACTTGTACTTGCCCATTTGATGAAATGGGACCGGAAGTGAATTGCTTATATGAAGCAGCCAAAGAAGCTGTTAGCGGTGAGTTGTTTACTAGTCAACAAGAATTATTGAATGAAAAGATACAGTATGAAATTGGCATTCCCGTTAGTCGCATGATTGAAAGTAAAGCGGTTAAAAATGAAATTTTTCCTGAAATGACGGGGATTCAAACACTTCATTATGGTGATTACCAGGAGATTGGACAGGCGTATAAAGTGTTGATCGATTATGCAGAACAACATCAGTTACAAACAAATTTTGCGTTTATCAGCACCTTTATTAAGGGAAGTGGCAAGAAGTTCAAAGGGAATCAGGCAAAATATATCACGGAAATCTTTTTACCTATAAACTATTCTGGAGGAAGTAACAATGAAATTTGAGTGGAGAAAGCAAGAGAAAGAACTGTATTTACCTAAAACAAAACCGACGGAAATTGTAGTGCCAGAACAGAAATTTTACACGTTATCTGGAGCAGGCGATCCTAATGGAGAACCGTTTTCACAGGAAGTCTCGGCCTTGTATGCCATGTCTTACAGTATTAGAATGTTATCGAAAAAAGGTTTGGCTGGCAAAGAACCGTTTGAATATACGGTTTATCCTATGGAAGGGATTTGGACATTATCTGATGAAGCAGTGGCGGAGGGTAGAGCCTTCAACAAAGCCGATTTAGTCTACAAGATCATGATTCGGCAACCTGACTTTGTAACCGAAGCACTAGCGTTAGCTAATTTAGAACAAGTGTCTAAAAAGAAACCAAACCCAAATAATCAAAACATAACATTTGAACGGATCGAAGATGGTAAATCTCTTCAAATGCTGCATCTAGGTTCATATGATGACGAAGCGAAGACCTTTGAAGTAATGGAGCGATATTGTGAGGAACATCAGTTGCATAGAACGACATTTGCCCATAGAGAAATCTATCTGTCTGACCCTAGAAAAGTGGTGCCAGAAAAAATGAAGACAGTTTTGCGGTATTTTGTTGAGTAAATGATAAAACGAATGAGAGGTGTCTGGGATATAATTCTGCGAGTTATGTCCCAGACACCTCTCATTCGCTTTTTTAGTTAAGTGTTTTTTTGTAAACATGGGCTTCATAATCAGAAAGAAGCATTTGTTTGGTTAAGGGCTGCGTTTTAGTTGTTGCTAATACTTCTTTCCAAGCAGAACAATCCAAAGTATCTGGTAATGAAACAGTTGTCTGTTCGCGAGCCAGCTGAACTAAAATGAGCCATTGTTCGGTCTCAGTTGTACGTGTATAACTAAAAACAGTTGGGTGTTCAGGCAATAGTAATTCGAATTTACCGTGAATGAGCGCGGTGGTTTCTTTTCTTAAACGAATCAGCTCTTGATAATGGTGGAAGATACTGCTGCTTTCAAGCTCTTTTTGCGCTGCATTGATCATGCGGTAATTTTCGTTAACTTGCAGCCAAGGAGTGGCGGTTGAAAAGCCACCATGTAGTGTATCCTCCCATTGAAATGGCGTGCGGCTATGATCTCTAGACCAATTCACTGCAATCGCCAAAGCGTCCTCGCTTTTAGTCCCTTGAGCCAATAATGTTTGATAAAAATGAATCGTATCTGCTCCATCGATTTCTTCGATCGAAGTGAAGGGATAATTTGTCATACCCACTTCCTGACCTTGATAGATGAACGGTGTTCCTTTTAACAAAAGTAAAACTGTGGCCAGCGCTTTAGCGGCTTCAGGAGAATCATCACCGTAAACTGAGACACTGCGAGGTGTATCATGATTTTCCAAGTATAGAGCATTCCAACCATGATCAGCAAGACTTGTTTGCCATTGGTTTAGGGAATTTTTCAAATGTGAAATAGATCCTTTTTGATACCCGGGTTCGCCAATTCGCTCGCAGTGTTCCAATTCGAAAATCATGTTGAAATACCCGTTATCGCCCGTCCAGTCAGCCGCCTCATGGTGAGGCACTCCGCTTGCTTCCCCGACCGTCATAACCTTGTATTCATCGAAAATCGCTTTTAATTCCTGTAAATAAACTTCAATGCCCGAGACATTCATAAATGGTGCCCATTGATTATCTGTAATGTTAAAGTCCCAAGGTTCTTTTTGGATATGGCTGATCGCATCAATACGAAAACCGTCAATGCCGAGATCAAGCCACCAGCGAATCATCTGATAAATATCGTGGCGAACTTTTGGATTTGTCCAATTCAGATCGGGTTGCTCTTTAGCGAAAACGTGAAAATACGATTGCTTCGTTGTTTCATCATATGTCCAGGTGGAGCCGCCAAAAAAGGATTGCCAATTATTGGGTGGGCAGTCCTTGGTAGCATCTGTCCAGTGGTAATAATCTCGATAAGGGTTATCTAGTGATTTCTTTGACTCTAAAAACCAAGGATGCTGATCACTCGTATGGTTGACCACCAAATCCATGATGATCTTTAAATCCAAACGATGAGCTTCCTTTAGTAATGCCTGAAAGTCCTCCATTGTACCAAAATCTTCGTGGATTGCTTGGTAATCAGAAATATCATAGCCGTTATCAATGTTTGGTGAAGCATAAATCGGGTTGACCCAAATGAAATCAATACCCAACTCTTTTAAATAGGGTAGCTTTTCTCGAATCCCGTTAAGATCGCCTATCCCATCGTGATTGCTGTCTTTAAAACTACGTGGATAAATTTGATAGCCCACGGCATTTTTCCACCAGCTATTTTGTTCTACTGTACTGACTTGTTTTGTTTGAGTAGCTGAATTAGGCATGAGTCTTTCCTCCGAGTTTGATCACGAAGGCTTCGTAAGGTGCCAAAGTTCTATCTAAAAGGTTGTGGTACTCATTTTCAGTGTTGGCAATAATTGTTTTTTCGGCTGGTTTATCCAATGAAAATGTTTGTTCTTGATCTGAAAAATTACAAACGATCAGCCAACTTTTTCCTTGGTAGTGACGATAGTAAGCAAAAACGTCAGTTGCGGTATCTTCTAGTAATTCAAAGCTGCCCCAAACGATCAGTGGATGCGTTTTACGTAATTCGATTAGTTTTTGATAGGTATAAAAGATCGACTCTTTATCAGCTAAAGCTTGTTCAACGTTGATTTCATGATAGTTTTGGTTAACATCGATCCAAGGTGTACCTGTTGTGAAGCCGGCGTTTACTGTATCGTTCCATTGCATAGGGGTACGAGCGTTATCTCGTCCTTTGGCGTTGATCGATGCCAAAATTGCTTCTTCTGGATAGCCTTTTTCGATTCGATCCGCATACATATTTTTACTCTCGATATCTTCCACTTCTGCAATATCTTGAATGATGCGGTTGGTCATCCCGATTTCTTCGCCTTGATAAATATAAGGAGTTCCTTTTAACATGTGCAATAAAATCGCCAACATTTTAGCGCTTTGAACACGATACGTGCTGTCATTTCCCCATCTTGATACGATGCGAGGTAGGTCGTGATTATTCCAGAATAAAGAATTCCAGCCCTGATCCCCAAGTTCTGTTTGCCATTTGGAGAAAACTTTTTTTAGCTCGGTAATTTGTAAAGGACGTAGATCCCATTTGCTTTTGCCAGGTTCTTCATCTAATCCGACATGCTCAAACTGGAAGACCATTGAAAGTTCATTTCGTTTGGGATCAGAATATAATTTAGCGATTTCAGGTGTTGCGCCCCATGTTTCACCAACGGTTAATAAGTCTTTGTCGCCGAATGTTTTGGTATTCATTTCGTGTAAATAGTCATGTAGTTTTGGACCATTACCAGTGATTTTTTCATCGGGTATCTTGCCAACAAGATCAATCACATCCATCCGGAAGCCTCCGATTCCTTTGTCGATCCAAAAGTTCATCATATCGTAAATTGCTGTGCGTACATCAGGGTTTTCCCAATTCAAATCTGGTTGCTTTTGGCTAAATAAATGCAGATAATATTCACCACTGGACTCGTCTAACTGCCAAGCAGAACCTAAAAATGTTGACTCTAAGTCATTAGGCGCATTTCCGTCATGCCCCTCTCGCCAAACATAGAAATCACGGTAGGGGTTTTCTTTTGATGTACGCGATGCGATAAACCAGGGATGTTCATCACTAGTATGGTTGACTACGAGATCCATAATAATCTTGATGTCTCTTTGCTGAGCTGCTTGGATCAAGTGATCCATGTCAGCCATTGTGCCGAATTCGGTCATGATTTGTTCGTAATCACTAATATCATAGCCGTTATCATCGTTTGGTGAACGGTAAACAGGGCTCAGCCAGATGGCGCTGATTCCTAGTTTTTTCAAATAGTCCAACCGTTGGATGATACCAGCTAAATCACCTATCCCATCACCGTTACTATCTTGAAAACTCCGTGGATAAACTTGATAAACGACGGCTTCCTGCCACCAATGAGTGTTTGTTCCCTGATGTGTCATTTTGTTCAGTCCTTTCTATGTTGTCTAGTGATACGGCAAAGCCGTATGGTGCAAGTTCAATAATATTTTTATCTAATGAGTGCATTTGTGTTGAAAATAGAATATGTTTCTTTTCCAAGTAAATAGGCGCCTGCCCTGTATTGAAAATACCGTGGAGCATTTTTCCGTCGTATTCGTAAGCGAAGTCGATAAGACCAGTTTTTTCATTGGTTTCCAGCCAACGTAACTTCCCTTCAGATAAAATCGGTTGATGTGCTTTTCTAAAGGCGATCAAAGTTTTAACGAATTCGTACATCTCTAAATCTTGTTGTTCACCTTCCCAAACCATGCATTTACGACAATCAGGATCGCCTGCCCCGTCCATAGCATATTCATCACCATAATAAAGACAAGGAACGCCTTTTTGTAGATAGGTGAATGCCAGAACTTGTTTCATTAGCGCTTTGTTATTCTGAGCGATTGTCAACAAACGTGGTGTATCGTGGGAATCCAGCACATTGAACATAATTTGGTTGGTTTGTTCACGATAAAGCATCAGTTGATGGTTTAATTCAGATACCATTTTACTTAAAGGGATGGTTTGGTAGACAAAATAAGAAAGAATCGCATCTGTAAAGGCGTAGTTCATAACAGCGTGAAATTCATCCCCCTGAAGCCAAGCTTGGGAAGAATGCCAAATTTCCCCTAAAATATAAATATCTGGTTTGGCTTCTGTACAGACATCATGAAACTTACGCCAAAAGCGATGATCGACTTCGTTAGCGACATCTAGGCGCCACGCATCGATATCGAATTCTGTGATCCAGTAACGAGCGATGTCTAATAGATACGCTTGCACTTCTTTATTTGCCGTATTTAATTTCGGCATATGTGGAGTGAAGGCGAAAGTATCGTACGAAATATCATCGGAAAATTCAAAATTAGCGGTTGGTGTGTAAGTAACTGGGAATTGATGGATATGGAACCAGTTAGCATAAGCTGAATTTTCGCCATGTTTGATGACATCTTGCCATTGAGGTGAAAAATCCCCCATGTGATTGAAAACGGCATCTAGCATCACGCGAATTCCACGTTTGTGACACTCTGCAACGACTTTTTTAAATAGTTCCTTATCTCCGAAAGCTGAATCGATCTCAAAATAATCGATTGTATCATACTTATGATTGCTGGCGGCTTGGAAAATCGGACAAAAATAGATGCCGTTGATGCCAAGGTCTGTCAAGTGATCCAGATGGTCTAAGACACCTTGTAAATCACCACCAAAAAAGTCATCACGTCCTGGATGTTCTTTGCTGCCCCAAGCAAGTGTACCTGCTGGATCATTCGTCGGATCCCCGTTGGCAAATCGTTCAGGGAAAATTTGATACCAAATGGTTTCCTTTACCCACTGTGGTGCTTTAAAGCGGTCAGCTTCGTGAAAATAAGGAAGTTTGAAATAGTTATTGGCTGCTTTTAAGGTTGTTTCTTGATAGGGAAAGAAGCCGTGATCGCCATAAAATAGGATCGTTCCATCCATACCTTCGATCTTAAAAGCGTAACTTAGGCGTCGGAACGGTGCGGATGTCTCGACTGTCCAATAATCATGGGTGGTAGTTGATAAGTATTTTTCCATTGGTGTTGTTACATTAAACCATTCGTTATGTTCGAGTTGATACGGATCACCATTCAATAGCTCAACATTTTTGATATCACCTCTGCCAGTTCTTAAGCGGATATGCATTTTGTCGGATGTATATAAATAAGCAAATTCGCTTTCTGGCTGGTGATGGATCGCTGCAGTATTCATCTAATTTGTCCCCCTATAATCGACTTAGTATTTTTTCTAGTTAGACGTTTCTAAAAACCACCCATATTATGCCACATAAGAAAAACGTTTTCAATGTATTTTTCGCAATCGATTGCATTTTGTTTTAGTCGACCCGTTATTTACTAGGGAAATAGCGGAAATTACTAGTTAAAGAACCTTTATTTTCATTTGAACATTCTAATTGTTGTTTAAACAATGTTTGTTTAGTTGAGAGAAGGGGAGTTCTTTGACTAGTTTATTGAGAAATGAAAATTATTTTTTTGCTTTTTTTAGTTTTCTCTTGACATTTTACGCAAACGATTGCACAATGTATGAGAATAGATCATTAAAAAATTCCTGGGAGGAACAAAAGATGAAAAGAAATATGAAAAAGCTTTTGACATTAGGAGTAACAATGACGGCAGCAGGATTTGCTTTAGCAGCGTGTGGCGGAGGCTCGACAGACAAAAAAGCTTCTGATGGAAATGAAAACGCTTCTATAAAACTGTGGGTAGATGTAGCGTTTGTTGATACGTATAAACCATTAGTAGAACAATTTGAAAAAGAGCATAAAGATTGGAAAGTGACGATCAAGCCGAGTGAATCTGCCTCAGCGCAAGAAAACTTGAAAAAAGATCCTAGTGCTGCAGCGGATGTTTTTATGATGCCTCATGATCAATTAGGACAAATGGTCGATGCTGGAATTATTTATGCAAATACAAAATATGAAGATAGTGTGAAAGAAAATAGTACTGAAAGTGCAGTCGCAGCAGCGACTTATGATGGGAAGTTATATGGTTATCCCTATGGCGTGGAATCACAAATTTTATACTATAACAAAGGGAAATTAGCGGAAGATGATGTGAAAAGTTGGGAAACATTAACATCAAAAGGCAAATTAGGTGCGAACTTTGGTGAAGCTGGCGCCAACTATATTTTCACTCCGTTATTTATGTCAAACGGGGATGAATTATATGGTAAAGATGGCGAAGATATCAATGGGACCAACTTCAACAACGATCAAGGTGTACAAGTCTTAAAATGGATTCGTTCACAAAAAGACAATCCTGGTGTGGTGCAATCAAATGCTGACGCGCTTTCTAACTTAGGGAACGGTAAAATCGATGCTTATCTATCTGGTCCGTGGTCTAAATTGGATGTAGAAAAAGCTTTGGGTGATAACTTTGCAGTAGCGCCTTATCCAACGGTTGATTTAGGTAATGGTGCAGTGCAACAAAAAGCCTTTTTGGGAGTTAAATTATTTGGCGTTAACGCTTCAACGAAAAGTCCTGTAGCTGCAATGGCCTTAGCTGATTTCTTAACGAATAAAGAAAATCAATTAACTGTTTTTGAAAAAAATGGTACAGTGCCAGCTAATAAAGAGGCGCAAACAGACGGCAAAGTGACCTCTGATAAAGTAGCTGAAGCTGTAATGACGATGAGTGATGCAGATCATTCAGTAGTAATGCCGAAACTTCCAGCAATGGTGACCTTCTGGGGACCTGTGGAAGCTGTGATCAATGATACGTATAACGGCAAAATTGCGGAAGATCAATACTTGCCGAAATTGGATAAATTAGTAAAAGATACCAGTAAATCAGATAAATAAACGTTAGAAACTATAGCTAAAATAGCGGCTAAGTAATGATGGTAAAACGTATAGCGTTTTTACTATCATTACTTAAGTCGCTTGATTTCAAAGAAGAACAGGAAGTGAAATGCTATGAAACTAAAGTCAAAATCGGAAGGTCAGCTCACGTTTAGAGAGTTGTTTAAAAAAGGCGATACACCGATCAAGCTTTCGTATATTTTTATGGGAACAGCTAATATTTTGAATGGACAAATCATCAAAGGGGTGGCATTTTTAGCGCTGCAAATCGGGTTTGTGGCATGGCTCGTTGTGAATGGCTTTCATGCATTGTCAATGCTGCAATCATTGGGAACCAAAGCGCAAGGTTGGGTCATGGATGAGTCGTTAGGGATCGAGGTACAACAGCCGGGCGACAATTCGATGTTGCTGTTATTATTTGGGATCGCTGCAATTATTTTGATTTTACTCTTTATTTTTCTTTATATCGTCAATCTGAGAAGTGCCCGTAAAATTTTTGCCTTGAAGCAGGCGGGCCAACCTTTGCCAACGCTGAAGGAAGATCTAAATAGTTTGTTGAATGAAAAATTCTATATTACGTTGATGAGCATTCCGTTGTTAGGTGTACTAGCCTTTACGATCTTGCCGCTGTTGTATATGATTTCGATTGCATTTACGAGTTATGATCATAATCATTTGCCGCCTAAAAATTTATTTCATTGGGTCGGTTTTGCTAATTTCAGCAATGTGATCACAGGAGATATTGCGGGGACCTTTTTCCCGGTGCTTACTTGGACATTGATTTGGGCCGTTTTAGCAACAGCAACCACTTTTTTCTTTGGTATTCTGTTAGCATTACTGATCAATGAGAAAGGTGTTAAAGGGAAAAAAGTTTGGCGGACGATTTTTGTGATCACGATGGCGGTACCGCAATTTGTCAGCTTGTTGTTGATGGCGAACTTATTCAATGGTTCAGGACCAGTGAATGCAATGCTGCAAAATTGGGGCTTGATCGATCAGCCGATTCCGTTTTTGACAGATGCTTTATTGGCCAAAGTTACGGTTATCTTCGTTAATATGTGGGTTGGGATTCCGGTCACGATGTTAGTAGCGACAGGGATCATTACTAATTTGCCGACCGATCAAATCGAAGCAGCCGAAATTGATGGCGCTAATAAGTTTCAAATCTTTAGAAATATCACGTTCCCGCAAATCTTGTTTGTCATGGCACCTAGTTTGATCCAACAGTTTATTGGGAATATCAATAATTTCAATGTGATTTTCTTGTTAACTGGCGGACAACCAGCGAATAGTAATTTTCATTCTGCTGGTGAGACTGACTTGCTAGTAACGTGGTTGTATAAATTAACCGTAACAGCCGCCGATTATAATCTTGCATCGGTAATCGGAATCATTATCTTTGTACTTTCAGCTGTCTTCTCCTTATTTGCTTATACACGAAGCAGTTCATTTAAAACGGAAGGGGCGTAAACAAGCTTATGAAATCGAAAAAAAGAAACCATTTAGGCCTACATTATACGTTGTTGACGATTTTATCGATTGTCTGGATCTTTCCAATCGTTTGGATTGTTTTGACTAGTTTTAGAAGTGAAGGCGGAGCCTTTGTGACGTATTTTATACCTAAGCAGTTTACCTTTGAAAATTATAAAATGTTGCTGACAAGCTCGACTTATCCGTTTGTTCAATGGTTTTTAAACACGTTGTTTGTAGCGATTTGTAGTTGTATTTTATCAACATTGATCACGATTGCAATGGCGTATTCTTTAAGTCGTTTGCGTTTTAGAGCGCGCAAGCCGTTTTTGAAATTAGCGTTAGTGTTGAATATGTTTCCTGGTTTTATGAGTATGATCGCTGTTTACTATATTTTAAAAGCGATGAATTTAACTGGTAGTTTGTTAGCCTTAATTTTAGTGTATTCTTCTGGAGCGGCTTTAGGCTTTTATATTGCAAAAGGCTTTTTCGATACGATTCCGATGGCATTAGATGAATCAGCTATGATCGATGGCGCAAGCAAGTTTGAGATTTTTACAAAAATCACATTGCCATTAAGTAAACCGATCATTGTTTATACAGCATTGATGGCCTTTATGGCGCCGTGGATGGATTTCATTTTTGCGAAAATCATTTTAGGCGATAACGTCAATAAATATACAGTTGCGATCGGTCTGTTTACGATGCAAACCAAGGATAAAATCGATCAATACTTTATGGCGTTTACAGCTGGCTGTGTTTTGATTGCGGTACCGATTACGTTACTGTTTATCTTTATGCAGAAATATTATGTAGAAGGAATTACCAGTGGTTCTGTGAAGGGATAGGATGGAAATGCTTTTTTTACGTCTGTCTTTGAGTATAAGGAGAAGGTTCACCTTCAATCACATTCGCAATCTCCACAGCTAATGTTTCTCTTGAAATAGGTTCGTATCCTTGAACCAGTTTTCTAATTCCGGGTATCACTTTAAGCAGGTTGATCCCAAAGGCACTAATAACAGAAAAATAATGCTTTTTATCCACAACTAAACTAGGGTAAATAATCACATGTTGTAGGCTGCTTGCTTTGATCAGTTGTTCGGCTTGCAGTTTAGCATTCATATAATTTCTTAGAGGGAACGGGGCGCTATTGGCAGATATAAATAAGAAATGTGCCGCCGAATTATGCGTGTTTAAATAATCCAGAATTAGTTGGACCGGCGTTAAAATAAAGCGATCATAGGTAATTCCTTTACGAGGATGCTCGAAAAGAATCCCGATAGTATCGATGACCCAATCAGCTTGTTGGACAGCTTTGTGCCAATTGGTATCGTTTAGGATATCCGAACGAACCCAACGGACTTTTTTAGACCAAGAACTGGATAGGTCAGTAGGCTTTCCGTGACGTGAAATGCTGGTTAGGTCATGTCCTCTGTTAACCAGTTCTTCAGTCAGTTTTTGCCCGATAAAACCACTTCCGCCGAAAATAGTTATATTTATCGTCTCCACCTGCTTTCGCTATGTAATATAGTTAGTTTAGCATTATTTTCCGAAGGAGAAAAAGAAACAGTACGCTGAAGCATCTAGCATACTGTTTCTTTTTATTTAATTGTTACTGTGACACCGAAATGATCGCTAACAACAGGTGTCTGTTTCCCGTCGAAGAGGATCTGATAATTGGTAATCGCTAATTCTGGGGAAGTGAATATATAGTCGATACGCAATTTCTCCTGATTTGCTCCCCAACCATCAATGGCCTTTTCAACAGTATGTTCACCAGATTTTTCTGCTGCAGCTAAAAAGCTATCTTGCAACTGTAACGGACTGTTTAGCACTAGATCATAACCAGTTTTGGCAAGTGATGCAGGATTATTGAAGTCTCCCATAAACAACAACGGTGTTGTGTGATGTTGTAAGGCGCGCTCAGTTTTCTGCCATTCATGTTTAAAACCACCCGATTCTAACCACCAAGAATAATGACAACAAACTGCAGTGATTGCTTGCTCAGCTAGTTTTGTTTGACCGATCAGGATAACTCTTGTGCGGTGGTCATTTGGATCTGTTGCTTCGGAAACGAGGACAATTTCAGGGGTGATTGGCTGCTTTGAAAGTAGGGCGACCCCTTCGTGATAAGTTGAGTAACCAATGTGATTGTAAGCCCAACTCCAGTGGTAGTCGTGTCCTTGTTCCTTTAATTGTTGTACCAATAAATGAGCGAAGTTATCTTCATGGATCGGCTGTTGCTTTTCAGTTGGGTGGAAATTATGGGTTGAAATGGCTGGTAAGCTGTCCATGCGTTGGTTGACTTCTTGTAAGGCGATCACCTCATAGTCTGCTTTGATGATTTGATCGGCTAATTGTTGTAATTTTTCTAAGGGCTGTTCTTCTAACCAGCTGTGAGTATTCAACGTTAGTATGTTCATAGTTATTTCCTCCTGTGATTATAAAAACAAGGTCAGAGTAAAGCTCTATAAGCTTTACGCCGACCCTGTTTAGACTGTTGTTTGTGTTAAATATCTAATCGTCCGATAACAGTTCCAGGATCTTGTTTACCAACTGCATCTAAATGGAAAGCATTGATCTTTTCGCCATTTGTAAAGACCACGATCATCGTTGTTTGTTTACCATCGGCTTTGATTTTATCCAAATCAGCAGTGGCAATCGTATCGCCTGCTGTGACCTTTTGGCCTTCGGTAACATGGATCGTAAAGGCTGACTCTTTCATTTCGATCGTATCAAGTCCCATATGGATCAAGACTTCAATGCCTTCGTCTGTCTGAATCCCTAATGCGTGTTTTGATGGGAAGATACTGCTGATCACGCCATCGATTGGTGCGTAAATCGTTGAGTCTTCTGGGATAACGGCGAAACCATCGCCCATCATTTTTTGTGAAAAGACAGGATCATCGACTTGCTCGATAGCGATCACCTCACCATTTGCGACAGGTACAATTGTTTTGGTGATACCTAGATAATCCGTTGTACTTGTTGGTGTATTCATTGTTTCTGTTTGTTGCGATACAGGTATTTCGACGCCGGAATCTAGTAAGTCTTGAATATCTGATTTTAACACGTCGGCTTTCGGTCCGTAAACTGCTTGAACGCCGTTATCTTTTACGATCAGCCCCATAGCGCCTGCTTTTTTCCAAGCTTCTTCGGTTCCAACTTTATTTTTATCTGTAACACTGACGCGTAAACGAGTCATACAAGCATCAACGTCTACGATATTTTCTTTTCCGCCTAATAGATGAACAATATCGATAATTTGAGGATCGATTCCGTTAATGCTTTGAGTGTTGCTTGTTTCAGAAGGTGTTTGGGTTTCGTTGTTATCATAGTTGCCGTTGCGGCCTGGTGTTGCAAAGTTGAATTTTTTGATCATGAAATTGGCGATAAAATAAGTTAGGACGCCAAATGCAATCGTGCAAAGGACGAAATTTAATAAATCCCCACCTAATCCGGCTTTGATTGCAAGGGGTGTTCGAGTCAATAATTCGATATTTCCGAAAGAGTGAACACGTAGTGCAACGATATCTGCCATAGCAAACGCTGCTCCTTGAATAATGGCGTAAACGACATATAATGGAACCGCCGCAAACATAAACATGAATTCTAAAGGTTCAGTAACACCGGTTAAAAATACAGCTAGAGCCGCTGAAAGATACATTGATTTATAACTGGCACGTTTATCTGCATCAACATTTCGGTACATGGCAAGGGTCATACCCATCAAAATACCAGAAGCGCCGATCATTTGGCCTACTTTGAAGCGAGCAGGTGTCCAGTTGGCTAAAACAAAATTATATTGTGATGTGTCGCCAGCCCCTTTTAGATTGACTAAGTCAGTTGCCCAAGCTAACCATAAAGGATCTTGTCCAAAAACTTGCGTTCCTGCTTGTGCACCAGATAAAATTTCGTAAGTTCCGCCTAGCTGTGTATAGTTGATCGGAATCGTCAACATATGATGTAAACCAAACGGTAATAGCAAACGTTCTAAAGTTCCGTATAAAAATGGTGCTAAAACTGGGGCCGTATCTTGAGACTGAGCGATCCAAAGTCCAAAATTATTGATACCTGCTTGAATATAAGGCCAAATAATGGCTAAAAGGATTGCGACGATTGTTGACCAAAGAATCACAACAAATGGCACAAACCGTTTGCCGTTGAAAAATGAAAGTGCGTCAGGTAATTTACGGTAATTATAATACTTATTAAAGGCCATCGCGCCAACGAAACCAGCGATGATTCCAACGAAAACCCCCATATTTAATGCGGGTGCTTCCAAAACACTTGTGAAAAAGCCTTTGACCATGATTTTAGTGCCGAATAAGGTATGCGTAAAAGCTTTGTCATCTGCCAACATGGCACTCGTAACGCCAAAAATCGATCCTGTGATGCGGTTGATCAAAATAAATGAAAGTCCAGCAGCGAAGGCGCCTCCTGCGCGCTCTTTTGCCCAACTTCCTCCAATTGCAAGTGCAAACAAGATATGCAAGTTGCCAATAACGGCCCAACCGATATTTTCAATAACTCCCCCAGTTGTTGCTAGGGCTGCCCAATCAGGATTAATCAACGGAATGGTTTTGCCGATACTGATCATTAACCCTGCGGCAGGCATAACGGCAATGACGACCATCAGTGCTTTACCAAACTTTTGCCAAAATTCAAAACTCAATAATTTTTTCATCTTTTTTCTCTCCTTTGCAAAAATTGCGCAATCGATTTCGTTGATTGTAGTATAAAGCAGATTTTTATGTTTGTAAACCCTTAAGTACGATCACTTTGTTTTCATTATCAATAAAAGGATAGTATCATTAAAGATAAAGAAATTCTAATTGTTAAGGTGTAATCCATAAATAAATAATTGACAATGCAATCGGTTGCGTTTATTATGATGTTAAGAAGCGAACCATTTACAGGAGGAGATAAAATGAATCACTTATTTGAAATAGACCCATGGAAAATCGCAACACATCAATTAGCACGAGACGAACGCCGTTTGCAAGAATCGTTAACTTCAATAGGAAACGGTTATATGGGGATGAGAGGGAATTTTGAAGAACAGTATACAGGAGATCATCATCAAGGGACTTATTTAGCAGGCGTTTGGTATCCTGACAAAACAAGAGTCGGCTGGTGGAAAAATGGTTATCCAGACTATTTTGGTAAAGTGATCAATGCAGTGAATTTTATAGCCATGGATATTTTTGTGAATGGTGAAGCGGTTGATTTAGGGATTCAAGCAGCAAAGGATTTCTATTTAGAATTGGATATGCATAACGGGTTGTTGACTCGGACCTTTGTTATTGAAGTTGGCGAGACAAGTGTTAAATTCCGTTTTGAACGTTTTTTAAGTATTGTTCAACAAGAGCTAGCGGCGATTCGAGTAACGGCGGAAGTGCTTGCAGGGACGGCGGATATTCAGATCATCTCAAAAATTGACGGTGATGTTCGAAATGAAGACAGCAATTATGATGAGATGTTTTGGGAAGCACAACAGTCAGGTTTTGAAGAGACAATTGGCTTTTTAACGACTAAAACGATTCCCAATTCATTTGGTATCGAGCAATTTAGCGTGACTGCTGCAATGAAACATGTAACAGAAGCTGAAGTGGGAATTGTGGAAACAGAACCATTGAAAGTACAACAGGCATTTCAAACAACGCTACAAGCAAATGAAACGATCACGTTAGAAAAGCAAGTAATCGTTTTAACTAGTCGTGATCTTCCAGAAGCGGAACAACAAGGAAAAGCCGTTCAACTGTTGCAAGAAAATACGAAGACGTTTGCTGAATTATTAGACGAGCAAAACGCAGCTTGGGCAAAACGTTGGGCGCTGGCTGATGTTGTGATCGAAGGTGATGATGCCGCACAACAAGGGATTCGTTTTAATTTATTCCAATTATTTACAACGTACTACGGTGAAGATGAACGCTTGAATATTGGACCAAAAGGCTTTACTGGTGAAAAATATGGCGGTGCCACTTATTGGGATACTGAAGCATATGCTGTTCCATTGTATTTAGCCATAGCTAAACCAGAAGTAACTAAGAACCTCTTGAAATACCGCTACAACCAATTAGAGCAAGCAAAACACAATGCTCGTCAACAAGGGTTAGCTGGTGCTTTATATCCGATGGTGACCTTTACTGGTATTGAATGCCATAATGAATGGGAAATCACGTTTGAAGAAATCCATCGAAACGGAGCAATTGCCTATGCAATCTATAATTACGTCAACTATACAGGCGACAAAGAGTATTTAAAGAACGAAGGACTGCAAGTTTTAACGGAAATCGCGCGCTTCTGGGCAGATCGGGTTCATTTTTCTAAACGTACTGGAAAATACATGATCCATGGCGTGACTGGACCAAATGAATATGAGAACAATATCAATAATAACTGGTACACAAATACGATTGCAACATGGGTGCTGCAATATACGTTAGAGAATTACGCTCAATACAAAGCAGAAACACCAGTCGAAATTACTGAAGCAGAGCAAGCTCATTGGCAAGCAATTATCGAAAATATGTACTATCCTTTTGATGAAGAATTAGGTGTTTTTGTCCAACATGATACCTTCTTAGATAAAGACTTAATGCCTAGAACGGCATTAACATCAGCGGATCTTCCGTTAAATCAGCATTGGTCTTGGGATCGGATTTTACGTTCTTGTTTTATTAAGCAAGCAGATGTGCTACAAGGGATTTACTTCTTTGGTGAACGCTTTTCTCGAGCTGAAAAAGAACGGAACTTTTTATTTTATGAACCAATGACGGTCCACGAATCTTCTCTATCACCAAGTGTTCATGCGATTTTAGCAGCAGAACTTGGAATGGAAGAAAAGGCAGTGGAAATGTATCAACGTACGGCTCGCTTAGACTTGGATAATTATAACAATGATACAGAAGATGGCTTACACATTACCTCGATGACGGGTAGCTGGCTTGCAATCGTGCAAGGATTTGCTCAAATGAAAACAGCTGGTGAAACCTTGAGTTTTGCGCCATTTTTACCAAGTACTTGGTCAAGTTACGCCTTTCATGTGAACTATCGTGAGCGCTTATTATATGTGACGGTAGATAAAGAAAATGTCCGCTTGCAACTAGTAACGGGCGCAGAGCTGCCAATTACGTTATATGGCAACAAATTCGTTTTAGCAGACGAATTAGTGATTGAAATGGAAAAGGTGAATGAAGATGTTTAAAGGGGTACTATTTGATCTAGATGGTGTTTTAACCGATACAGCCGAATACCATTACCAAGCATGGCAACGTTTAGGGAAAGAAATTGGGATCACGATCGATCGAGCATTCAATGAAGAATTGAAAGGTGTCAGTCGTGAAGATTCGCTGAAGTTGCTTTTAGCTCATGGCGGACGGACAAATGCGTTTGATTCAGAGCAATTTGCTGAATTAGCGCAGCGGAAAAATGAGTATTACGTTGAGATGATCCAACAAGTCGGTCCAAAAGACGTTTATCCAGGGATTTTAGACTTGTTAAAACACTTAAAAAAAGAAGAAATCAAAATCTCGTTAGCTTCTGCAAGTAAAAACGGACCATTCTTATTAGAAAAGATGGCATTGATGTCTTATTTTGATGGGATTGCAGATCCAGCAGAAGTAGCGAAAGGCAAACCAGATCCAGAGATCTTTCAATTGGCAGCGGAAAAAGTTGGTTTAACAGCCGCTGAGTGTATTGGGATCGAAGACGCTAAAGCGGGGATTCAAGCGATCCTAGCAAGTGGTGCCTTGCCAATCGGTGTTGGGCGTCCAGCAGATCTGGGAACAGATATTGTATTGGTTGCCTCTACAAAAGAATTGACGATCGAGCTTTTGACTTCTGTATGGCAAACAGCAAATAAAGGTTGAATGAACGGGGAATGCGTTTAAATAAAAAAAGACGATAGCAACGAAGTATCAATCTGTGGTATTATTTTCTACGATAGAAGGATTTATAATTAACCGTGAAAGGAGTGGAAAAGATGACGATTACAGTTAAAGATGTTGCCAAAAAGGCTGGAGTAGCCACATCTACGGTTTCCAGAGTAATCAATGATCATCCCAGCATTTCAGATGCTACAAAGAAAAAAGTCTATAAAGTAATGGAAGAAATGGGGTATGTGCCTAATATTGCTGCTCGTAATCTTGGTAAACGTTCTTCGGGAGCTGTGGGCGTGATTTTGCCACCGTTGGATTCTCGCGAGCGGATGGGGAATCCATTTTACTTAGAAATTATTGAGTCGATCAATGATGAAGCCCGTAAGCATAGCATGACGACAGCGATTGCCACGGCCCAATCCTTTGATACCTTATTGGAAAATGTCCAGCTAATGCATCGACAAAAACAAGTTGACGGCTTTATCCTGCTCTATTCAGATAAAGATGATCCCGTCATTGACTACTTATTCGAAAATCAAGTACCATTCTCATTGATCGGTCAACCTTATACGAACGAAGATCAAGTGATCTATGTAGATAATGATAATCAATTATTGGGAAAACATGCTACGGACTATCTAATTGAAAATGGTCATAAAAATATCTTGTTTATTACTAATACAACGCATGAAAATGTCTATTATGAACGCTATTTCGGCTATCAAAAAGCGATGATGTTGGCTAATTTAACGGTGTTGCCTTCTGTCGATATGGAGCAACCTGAGGATTATGTAGCGTTTGAACAACTATTAAAAGAAACTAAAGCCACGGCGGCTGTTGTAATCGATGATATCTTTGCAATGAGAATGATTCAATTAGCGCAAATGTATGGTTATCGCGTGCCAGACGATTTTTCGGTGATCAGTTTCAATAACTCGATTTATGCTACCTTAGTTCACCCTTATTTGACGAGTATTGATATCGACATTGCAGAACTTGGAAAAATGGGCATGCAGAAGCTGATCGAATCATTGCAGGAAAAAGAAGCGACAGGCGTCCGAATGGTGATTCCCCATAAGTTAATTAAGCGGGAGACAGTTCTTTCGTTAAAATGATTAAAGATATATATAAATAGGTATCATTCAATTTTATTGAATGATACCTATTTATATATATGATAGAATATTTTTTTCCTATAGCGGAGATAGAATATGCTATATTAACGTATAATAATCCAGTTAATACCTACATCTTTACATGGAAGCTATATCTGGAATAAATTTATAATTGATGATAAGACTTTAGGTACTGAAAATTAAAAAATTGATAGTATAGTATTGACTGATAGATACTCTAACACTCTATAATACTAGATGAAAAAATCTTAATATAGATGGAGTGAGCGGTATGAAGAAAAAAATGTTTTTTTTAGCTATGACAATAATAATGTCGGGCCATTCTTTTCCAGTTAGTGGACAAGCAATTTCTGATGAAGAGCTTCAAGGGAGTCAAGATTATATTGAAAATAAAGAACTCACAGAGCACTCATTGGAAAATGGTGTAGAGTTGATTGAACAATCAAGTGAACGATCGGTACAAAAAAGTGTTAGTAACCAAGAAAACAAAGAGGAACTAGAAACAATTTCTCCCATTTATAGAGTACATAATCAAGCCTATGGTAGTTTTGAAGAAAGTCTTTTTCCTTATAACAGCCCCATAGTATTAAATATACCCATTTATGATTATAGTGAGCAAGCCCAGTATTTGCCTACATTATATATTGTTATCCCGAAAGAAATTAAACTATTCGGTGGATTAAGTAGCTTACAAGCAGAGCTAGATCGATATTTGATGATAAATGGTAACATCAAAGGTGGCCAATTGATTGCTTCAAAATTGAATGACACTCCAAATGGTAGAGAAGCTTACCAAATTACGCCAACAGAAGGTACTTATATAGATGGTATATTGCAGGATAGAAATTTACATTTAGTATTAGAAGCACCAGATAAAAAATCGAATGTTGAGAAAATTATTTTAAATGCAAATAAAATTAGTGAGATAGCAGATTATAATATTTTATTTTTTGGATATGACAAAAAAAATCTCACTAATGTTAATGGTAAAAATCCAGTCATAGACGCTAGCGCTTGTGGAATTGAGGGAAGTGATATGACAGTTGCGACAAGTGTATCTAGCCAGCATCGGCAGGAAGTATACTTCTATATTCAAAAAATCAAAGACAGCTACAAACTGATTAATTACTATACGGGGGAGTTGATTGAAGAAAAATCAATTGTTGGTGATTTTGGAGATGTTTACAGTAGAATTGGATTAGTAAACAGCCTAGAGTCATGGGGGCTCCCAAATAAAGACTATTCAGAAGATTCTTTATTTTTAGAATCAGGAGATATCAACGGCGCTGAAATATTAACAACTGAAGCTAGAAATCCAGAAGGTATAGTTGAAGGGAAGAACTATTCTGTATTTGTAAAAAAATATGCTGGGGATATTGAGATACGGTTTATTGATGTTAATGGTGAAAATATTATATCAAAAGAAATTTTAAGTGGCTTTGTTGGTCAAGAATATACAACACAAGCAAAGGAACTACAAGGGTGGTTAGTGGAAACGGAATTTCCTGAAAATCAGAATGGAGTGTTTACTGAAGAACCTCAAGAGATTACTTACAGGTATGATCGTAAAGATGGAGAACCTGTAGTTGTTAAATATGTTGATGAGAATGGAAACAAATTAGCTGTAGAAGAAATATTATATGGAAAAGTTGGATTGGAATATAAGTCACAAGTTAAACAGATAGAAGGTTGGGAAATAAAAGAAGATCCAATAAATGCTGAAGGAAAATTTATGGAAGTCTCCCAAGAAGTTATTTATGTATATTCTGTCAAAGCTGTTTTGCCGAAAGAAGACTCAAAATTGAATAAAGAAAAGCCAGCAGGAAAACTGTTAGGAACACTAAATGAAGAAAAGCCTATGCTTCCACGTACTGGTGGAAAATACAGCAGTTTCATTAGTTTTACGCAACTAGGATTAATTTTTATTTTAACATCAATAATTATTTTTTATAAAAGAAAAAAAGCTAAAAACACATGAATTGAACGTGGTTCGAGTATACTTGTTTTTTGTTTGTCAAAGTTTATGTAACTAATAAATCATCGTATATAAATAGGAGTCTGAATTGTAAGAAATTCGGACTCCTATTTAGTAATATTAAACTCGTGTTAAATCATTTTTCTCTATGCTAAATTGCCCAGTTAAGTTTTAGTATTTGACCTTGAATTGCTTTTCCAAGCTCTTCCCAGTTTACTTTGGAGCTAATATCGCTGAAGAAAAATAAATCAACATTCCTTTTTTTTATTGGAATAACGTTCGTAATGATTAAATCAGCGTCATCAGGATTATCTGTAAATACAAGAATATCTGTACGATAACTTCGGCCCAAAATATTTTCGATAAATACTTTTACGCTAGAATACTCAAATAAATCAATATGGATTTTAACAGGAATGAGCAAATTCAAGTAAGAGTATGTTAACTCGGAAAGTTCATCTGCATATTGTTGAATAGCTAAAGGTGAGATAACATCCTTTAAATATATCTTTGTGATTGACTCAATACGATCAATGTATCTATTTTTAGTTCTTTTTATTTCAATAATATTTTTGTATTTCCAACATTTGAAAAATTTATAGACAATAAATCGTGCGTAATACTCCCACATTAATAAAAACATTTCCTCTTCTGAGCAACTAAACTCTTCTTCGACTGCGTGAATGAATATTTTAAAAAAAGGAACTATTTCCGACTGGCTTTTCCACAAAGAGTTACCAATCATTTTTTTTTCATCGTTTGTAATAATGTCTGGTGCGATATACGTCAGCCATAATAACATAGCAGAGGAATCATTATTGTCTAAAGAAGCTAATGCATATCTTGGACAGACTTGTTTAATGAGGTTTACAAAGGCAACTTCTTCTTTACCAAGCTCAGGTAAAAGATATAATTGTTGCTTTCTCGACATGAAAATACTTTCTACTATAGTAATAAGATGATTTGTTGTTTCGGTAAATTTATTATTAACAAAAACGTTTGATGAATGTGTCACACTTGGTTTAAATTTTGAATCAAGTGTATTAAAAATTAAAGAAAAAAAATAATAGGCGATACATCGAATCTCTATTTCATCACCGAAAAAAGAGACTTTGTAAGCTTGAACATCTATATGTACATTGAGATGATGAAGTTTTAATTGATCAGAAAGATCTTTTATTAATTTGTAAAGATAGGAGTGACTAACCATAAGCTTTTCAGATAGATCATAGATGGAGATTGATTTAGATTTTAATAATAATGTGAATAATTGAAATGAAATTGAATTCTCATAATAATTGAGCTGCATGGTTTTATAAACATTTAAGTAAGTTTCAGAATTAAAGTTATCTCCAAATTTAATTGTATTTCCATTAAGAGAAATATCCAACGAACTATCTATAGCATGTATTTCTTCAAGCAATTCTACCAGTAAATTCTTTGCTGTTCGCTTAGAAATCGTATAAAAAGTAGTCAGCTCATCTAAAGTCATAGCCCCTCTTTCTAGTAAGTTATTTAATAAATCTAATTTAATTGTCTCTTTTTTAGAAATAAAGCTGTTATTTTCTTTTACTGGAATCATATTTCTCCTTTTTATATGGTTTATTTTCATTATAATCTTGAATTCAATACCTTTTGCGAGTTGAAAAGAGGTGTTCTTTTTTTTTTGTAAAAAAAAACAGTAATAAAATAATAGATATTAAATAAATGATAGATAATGATTATACAGAACAGATGATTTCCAACACATTTAGATAATACATATGTATTATATTAAGTTTAAATCGCAAAATAAATCAACTTATTTGCTTTTAAAAGACAAAGGAGGACAAATTATATGAGTGACAGACTAGGAATAATTGAAATTAATAGTGCTGAAGATCAGGAATCAATCTTTAATGGCATTAATAATGGCATTAATGAAAATTATAAATATGAGTTCATAAACATTGAAAATGAAGAACAATTAGAAGAAATAGCTGGATTAATGATTTTCGCAAATAAGATAGTTGATTATATCGAAGTTTGTCAATGGCTATTGTCACTGCGCAATAGAAAGCCGCTATTTGTTTGGATCGTTTGTAAAGATTATGACGATAATATGAAGGAGTTATATTGTAAATTAGCAACGAATGCAATGATTGAGGTTATCCAATATGATAAAAACAATCAACATTTGATGAGCAAAGTAAAACAAGCGATTGATTTTCAAAATAGCTTGCTCTCGTATAAAGAGCAAAAGGAACGGAAAGCCACTTTTTACTTGGATAGTCAAAGTTTGAAAATTGTCGTTGAGGATAAAGATATATATCTGACAAGGTCAGAGTTTAAATTATTTACTATCTTATATGACAATTTAGATAATCCTGTTAGCTATGAAAAAATAATAGAAATAATCTGGCCGACGATTGATAGTGAAAGTTATAAATACAGATTAGCAAATTTAGTATTTCATCTGAGAAAAAAGTTAGGAAGACAACCGAATATAGATATTCAAATAATTCGAACGAAGGGTTATCTATTAAAAATAAAATAGATTAAGCTAGTGAGTCCAGAAATAAATTCTAAATAATCCGAAGGAATGGATGGTATATCAAGTGAACATTATCAAAGAGAGATTCAAAAAGTACAAACTTTATTTTTTGAACCTATTGTTTATAGCAATGGCATGGTCATTATATTTTCTGTTTTTTAATAGCTTTTACAAAGAGGCTGCATTCTACATAGATAAAAAAGCAGGTATTGTCATACAATTACTATTTTTAACAACTTATTATCTAGATGCAATATTAGTATATATTGCACTGGCATTTATTTTGTTAACAATTCACCAACTAATCATAGTGTACTTTTTTATAAATGAACAAAAAAAATTAACTGTGAATAAAAAAGTTCAACCAATTATCTGGTTATTTTTATTTCTTTTCATAATTTGTTTGATAGGATTAATGGCTAATTTAATCTGGCCATTGTTTTTACTAACGCTTGTATTTTCTTCTACAGTTGTTTATATCATATACGTTGCGACTAAGTACATATATGAAGATACGCAAAATTTATATGAAAATAACGAAAATATAAAATTAGAAGGTCCATTTAAAACGAAAGAAGAGGCGCAAGCATATGTCAGTGAATTTGATTGCTATTGGAAGGATTACTTTGATAAAAAAGGTTTTTCCATACATAGCAATATAGAACTAGACGATAGTAATAACTATTTTGTTTATTTATATACGATCAGTAAAAATAACTAAAAGAGTATGGATAAGGAGAGAAATTTTGAAAAAAAAAATTAGACTACTATGCTTTGTAATTGTTTATTTATTTGCTAATAGTATTGGAGGTCAGATAGCTTTAGCTGCGTCAGAAGATGATAATTTAGGGTATGTAGTATCTTTAGTACAACCTAAAAGTCAAATAGATCCTAATAAAAGTTATTTCTATATTCAAACTGAACCTGGAATTGAACAAGACTTAGAAGTAAGAATCAAAAGTACAAAAAAAGAAAATGTGAAAATCAAAATTAGTGCAACAGACGCATTTACTGGGGATAGTGGGACGATTGAATATACGGATAAAAAAGAAAAACTAGGGGAAACATTACAAAATCCTGTGAGTTCATTAGTTAAAATTGACACACCTGAAATTACAATTGGTAATTTTGAAGAAAAGAAAGTGATGGTTCGATTGACACCTCCTAAAGAGCATTATGAAGGTGTAAAAATGGGGGCATTAGTCTTCAAGTTAGATGTAGGAGAAAAAAGTTCAGGAGTTGCAACAGAATTTGCATATAGAACAGGTTTTCTGATATCGGAGTCAGGAGACGAGTTTAATAACGGTCAAACATTGGAACTAACATCAGCAAAAGCAGCGATTAAGAGAGGGAAAAAGATGGTTCTAGCGAATTTAAAAAATCCAGAACCCAAAGTATTAGAAGATTTAAATATAACAGCGATGATGGTAAGAAAAGGAACAGACAATGTCATTAAACAAAAAACGGTTCAAAATTATTCAATGGCGCCAAATAGTCAGTTTGATTTTGAAATGGACTGGGGAATCGAAAATCTACCATCGGGTACCTATACACTAAAATTAGAAGCTGAAAATGGTAATAAAGAGTGGAATCTGAGTAAGGATTTTACTATTTCGAATAAAGAAGCAAAAGAAATGAATGAACAAAGTGTGTTTAAGATTGTGACTCCGATGTGGATCAAAATTGTGACTGTGATAATGGCTTTCATTACTATGATGAGTGGTGTTATTACTATAGTTAGACGTAAAAAATGGGAAAAAAGATGGAAAAAATTGAGATTGAAAAAGAAAAAGAAAAACAAAAAAAAGTAGTGAGTTAGTGAATAAGGAGACTTATAAATGGGCAAAAAAAATAAATATTTAATTAAGGTCATACTACTACAAGCATTTTTATTTATCTCTTTTTGCTCGAATAATATAGTTGTTCAAGCAGAAAAAACGGATGCGGGTATAGGCTTTGAAGAATCTACAATTACAACGACTGATTCTTCAAAGCCAGAGCCACCCATAACATTGAAGCCTAAGCCTATAGGACCAGATCGAGATACACAACTGCCGCATTTAGGGCAAATGATTTCATCAATCATTCTATTATTGATAGGTTTAGGAATGCTAATCATTTTTATTGGTGTATTTGCATTGAAAAAATTATGTTACAACAATAGCTTAAAGGAGAGATAAACAATGAGAGATTATTTATGGGTATTTATTTTAGCTGGAATCGCTTCAGTATCATTACTATTTTTCATCGTTACATTGTCTCGGGATGTATTTTTGGCTAGACGACTAAAGCTGAAAAAAAGTAATTTAGTATTGAATTTTAGTTTTTTAGCAATGTCACTTGGTAGCTTAATAATGATAATCTATTTATTTATGTTATTAAAAGAACAGATTGGTCTGATAGGATAATTTTTTGTTAATGAACGGTTTAAATCAGTAACTGTCTCCAATCTGGATAACAGCTTAAGAGGGAGATAAAATTTTGAAAAAATTAGTTTTGACAACACTTTTAGCATCATCAGCATTGATGATTTTTGCTAAACCAGCAAATGCTGAAGAAGTGAGTAAAGATAGCACAGACGTAGGTATTCGCTTTGAAACAGATGGTCCAAATAAACCTGGACCTGGACCATACAAAGATAACTTAGCATTAATTTGGACACCATCTACATTTGATTTTGGTAAACAAAAAGCGACAGCTAATATTGCCACTTTCAGCAATACAGTTGCAGGCGATCAATATCTTGTAGTCAACGATGATAGAGCCTTAGAAGGTGAAACAGATGGTACAACAAGCGCTTGGAAATTAACAGCGACTATGTCTGAATTAGTATCTAAAGATACGACTAAAGCTGAATTACCAGCTAAGTTGACATTCTCTCTAGGCGATATTGAATCATATGATATTGGTGATGTAGATGAAGAAACAAATGACTATTATCCAAACCCTGTTGAAGGTAACTTAGGTAAATTAGCAGAAAATAGTGATACAAAGTTAAATAAAGCAGTTTCTTTAGAAGCTGGAAATACAACTGCTGTTGAACTTATGGGTAAAACAAAAGCTAATGCTGTAAAAGGCGGTTTTGCAACTAAATTATCTGATACAAAATTAGTAGTAACTTCAGGTAAAGATGCTGCTGGTAAAAACTTTAAAGGTACAGTTAACTGGAGTCTAGATAACACTTACTAAAAAAGTTTATAAAAATAAAAAAATAAATTAAAGAAATTGTTTCCAAATTCGGATGACAGTTACTGATTTAAGCTGTTCACTAACAAACTAGATAACTAATTATATGGAAAATACGTAAGAAATGAGGGGATATTTTTGAAAAATATACAATGGTTAAGTCTTTGTTTTCTTAGTCTGTTACTATTTCTCATATACCCTTTAAAAACAGTTGCACAAGAGAGTAATAATGAGCCGATGAATGGATTTTCATATCAAGTAAGACAACCTGAAAATCAGATAAATAAAAATGTAGGTTATTATGATCTTCTAATGAAAAAGGGGCAAAAACAAAAAGTAGAATTAATTTTATATAACGCGAAGAAAAAAGCGATTGATGTTTCTATCAAGTTAAGTAGCGCTAAAACAAATGCGAATGGCGTTGTAGAGTACGCACCCAATGCGTTAAAAGAAGATGATTCACTAAAATATAAGTTTACAGATATTGTTAAAACTACTGATAGAGTAACAGTTCCAGCTGAGAGTGACAAAACGGTCATATTAGAGATCACGATGCCCGAAGATTCAATAGAAGGTCTTATAGCAGGTGGAATTCAGCTACAACTCATTGAGGAAGAGAAAAACACTGAAAAAGAAATTATACAGAATAAATTTGCTTATTTAATCGGCTTTTTGTTAAGTGAGTCAGATACCAAAGACATTAAGCCACGACTTAAATTCAATGAGACTTACTCAAAAGTTTCTAATGGACAGCATACATTATTTTTGAATTATTCGAATACTAGCCCAATTTTCGTAGAAAATATGGACGTGGTAGTCAAAGTATCAAAGCATAATTCTAATAAAGATTTATTTGAATTAAAAAAAAGTGGATTAAGAATGGCCCCTAATTCGATGATTGATTTTCCGATTTCTTTAGAAGATAAAAAATTAGCTAAAGGTAAATATAAATTACAAGCCGACATTCGACTATCTACTGGTGAAAATTGGAAGTGGGAGCAAAATTTTACGGTAACCCAGGATGATCTATCATCTTTGGATGTTCAAAAGAAAGAATTAGGTGAGGATAACACGATTTCACTATATACATTACTTTTAGGAATTACGTCAGTGGTAATATTAGTTTTAGTAATGGTCGTTTTTCTAATAAAGAGAATAAAAAAATGATATTCAAAGGTTTTCCCAATAATTATTAAAAATAGACATTCTTATAGGTTCATTATTCATTTATAAAATGAATAATGGTTAAACGAAAATAGTAGGAGTAGTTGAGAACATAAGGGAGACCGTTTGAGAAAGCATTGATACTTTTATAGACATCTATGTAGTAAAGAAACATGTGTGTATTCAGAAATGTCAGCTGAGTAGGAAGAAGGAGGGAACGGTTGTGAAGACTTATACTGTAAAAGAGGTCTCTGAAATGATGAATATTTCACCGTACACATTGCGCTTTTACGATAAAAAAGGCTTATTCCCTTTTGTGAAAAGAAATAGTAAGAACGTTCGTGAATTTAATGAGGAAGACCTAGAATGGGTATATATAGTAATGTGCTTAAGAGCGACGGGGTTATCGATCAGTAATGTTCAGTATTACATAAATTTATTTCGTCAGGGTGATGATACTGTAAAAAAACGCTTAGAATTATTGATAGAGCAACGTCAAATTATCAAAAAACAGTTAGCTGAGCTAAAGCAGAAAAGTGAAATGTTAGAGTACAAGATTGCTGTGTATCAGGGGATGATTGATGGAAACAAAGTCAGATTACACAATCCAATTTCTGAGAAAGTAAAAAAAAGAGAGCAAATAAACAATTCTAAACTTCGATTGATATAATTCAATTAATGATCATCAGGTTAATTGCTACTTTAGAATGAAGATCGTAAGAAACTATTGCTTTAGTAAGTATGTAATTATTAATATAAAGACGAAAAAAGCATCACAATCTCCTTATTTTGGTTATAGGAGGCTGTGATGCTTTTTGTTATTATCCAATTAAACAGCAATAATGTGATCTATTCAAATTTCGTAACGTAAAGCTAAACAATTAAAAAAGACATGTCTATTCGAAATACCCTTTTACCGAATTAGATACTTACAAAAATATGTTATATAGAAACAATTTCAATTTTGTAGCCATCAGGATCTTCTAGAAAGTAATAATCTGAGGCTCCGTTAAACTGTTTTATATCTGTTACTTTTAAACCAAATGATGCCTGTTTTTCGTGCAATTCTCGAATGTTTTCAGCTTTCATGCCAATATGTCCGTATCCATCACCTAAATCATAATTTTTTTGGTCATAATTATACGTTAATTCGATTTTTACATCACTGTTGGGGAAACTTAAGAATACTAAAGTAAATTTGTATTCTGGAAAATCATCCATACTGATCTCCTCACAGCCGAATGCTTTTTGGTAGAATGCAATTGACTCTCTAAGATTACTAACTCTAATACAAATATGATCTAATCTCATACTATGCGCCTCACTTCATTTTAATAGGATGGTGTTTCTCCAATATTTATCTTTAATAATAAATATGGCTTTTCTCGTTTATCAATTCCTCCGTTGAAGCCTGGTTGCCTATGCACTTGATTGGCTGTTACATAAAGATAGCCATCTTGTCCAATAGTCATAGAATCAGGCCACAAGACTAAATCATTTTGCAAAACGGTCTCTAATTGTCCGTCCTCATTAATAGCCACTATAGAGTTGTGCTCATAGTCTCCAGCATACAAAGTTCCATTAACAGACATAATCAGACCATCAGAAGACCCTTTTTCAACCAGTGCTTCTACTTTACTTTCTAAGTATTCATCTGTAAAGTTTGAAAATAATAAGTCTGTTTCAATAGAATACAGGTAGCGTCCAACTAAAGAACAAAAATAAAGCGTCTTTTTATCTGGAGATAGTTCAATTCCGTCCACAGCTACGTGAAAACTAGAAATATTCCCATCAGAATCCAAATTACGTAAAGGTTTTCCTTCGACCTTAGGAAGGATAGTTTCATCAACAGCCGTTGATTTGACACCGTCTAAAACTCTTCTAGATTGTCCGCTTTCTAGATCTAATAGTATGATTGCTCCAGGTCCAGAGACAGATGAATCAGTGATAAATGCGGTTCCTTTATCGCCTCTATTCCAATCAAAGCGCATATCATTCAAATAAGTTGTATCTAATAGGACTTTTTCAGAAAACGAATAAGTATTTAAAATCTTGTTCGTTTTTAAATCAATAGATACTAATTTTGCGGCTTCTTTGTTTGGTACATTAAAAAATGGAGCGCCTGTATCTAAAACCCACAATCGATCGAGATGATCGATAAATAATGCTTGTACACTTAAAAACGTGTTAATTGGATTAGTAGAATCATAACGGTTCATTTCTTCATTTGGATAAGGTATTTCTTTTTCATCTACTAACTCAACCACAGAATATGTTACATCATCTCCCCATTTCGGGAAATTTATAAACAATCTCCCGTTTTTAGAGATAGCCACTCCTGTGGGCATCGCATTATAAAATTTTGCTGCTATTTCTAATTCTCCGGTGTTTTTTCTACTGGGAAAATCCATATACATTCCTCCTTATATAGAACGATAGACAAAAAGATGTTCCTCACATTTCCTTTTACAATGCATGTTTTGAAGAGCGCATTAACACTTCACTAATTGAAACATTTTCAGGTGTCGATAGGATATATGCGACCGCTTCTGCTACGTCTTCTGCTGACAATGATGTAGTTCGGTCTTTTACTTCACCCGCAATCCACGACTCAATATCAGGGTTTCCTACGCTGTTGATCAGCTCAGTTTCTACAATACCCGGTGAAACAATAGACGAGCGGATGTTATCTTCTAAATGTTCTTGTCTAACTCCTTCCATGATGGCTCTAACTGCATATTTAGTTCCACAATAAACAGCTGAATTTGGATAGACTAGATGACCTGCTACTGAGTCCATTGCAATCATATGTCCGAATTTTTGCTCTACCATTATAGGAAGACATGCTGCTAATCCATTTACAACCCCCATAATATTAACATTAACTGCTGAAGTCCATTTTTTTACTTCTTTTTCCTCTGAGCTAGCTAAAGGTCCCATTGGCATAATTCCAGCATTATGAAACATAACATCGATTTTCCCGAATTTTTCTAGTGTATAGCTGACTAGTTCTTTCATATCCAATAAGCTTGTAACATCTCCAACTTTATACTCTACATCATAGGCTACTAATTCTGATTTTATGGATTTTAGCAGATCTTCTCTTCGAGCAAACATCATAACTTTAGCACCAGTCTTTGCTAATTTTTTTACAGTAGCTTCACCTATACCGCTAGATGCACCCGTAATAATAATAACTTTGTTTTTAATATTTTCCATAGTATCCGCTCCCGTGCTTCAATATATTTTTATCTAATTTTTAAGTAAACTACAGCAATATCTCTTCATATTGATGGTTAGTAGTCAATAGCTATCACTTGAAAAGAATAGAGTGTTTTATAGGCAATGCTATTTACTTAAGATTAGATTATATGAAGTATAGTGCATTAGAGTTACTATCATGCAAATGTTTTTTATTATTTTTTTATAGTAAGTAAGCATGTACAAAATTTATTTATAAAAAGTTTGACTTTAAGTATTGACTTAGACTAACTCTAACCTTTTATACTGCGTTTGTGGTCATGGAAAGGGGGTTTTGTTAATCATTCAAACGGCATAATGATGGACATTAGTTACTAAGATATTTTGTTTTAAACATAAACTCTTATTTATAAATGAAATATTAGAGTAAAAAAATGTAATTTGCTGTCTTAAAGTAGTATAAAAACTGATATAACAGAGAAAGGAGGAAGCTCTTGTTTTTAATAGACTTAAAAAAATATAATCTATTTTTTACCATTTTTTATGCAGGGACATTAACTGCTTTAGTATCTTTAACATTGACATTGATTAATGCAGGTATTGATAATTTTAATTTTGTAAGTTGGCTTAGATCGTGGCTTATCGCTTTCGCAATCGTATTTGCATGTTCGTTTTTCTTGCCAAGTGTAGTACGTAAATCACTAAACAAAATTATAACCATAAAAGAATAATAATCCGAATTTAACAGAAGGACGTGACGTAAGATGAATATCATTCAACTTTCAAAATCAATCTATAAATATGAGTTTCCAGCTGGTAGTGTACTCAAAGATGCAGTAAGAATAAATGTTTGGTTAGTATTAAAAAGAACAGATGTCTACATTATTGATACTGGCTTTGCTGAAATGACAGAGGAACTTGTAAAATATATAACAGCTTTAGGAACTCCGAAAGCCTTATTTGTAACACATGGCCATCGAGATCACATACTTGGTGTTCATCAACTTGCCCATATGTTTGATATCCCAGCATATGCTCATCCCTTAGAGATAAAACAAATCGAAAATGCAATGGCACCTTATCCAACATCAGAGGACAAAATGTCTGGGATGTTTAAAGAATTAACAGATGAAATTGTGAAAGAAGCTGGACTTCAATCTTTTGTAACGCCAGGTCATTCTCCTGGCCATACTATTTTTTATCACATGGAAGAGCAAGTTTTAATGGTAGGAGATTTATTTACAACAACAGATAAACAATTGCTACCACCTATCGTGAGATTTACTCCCGATATGACAGAAAGTATTGATAGCGGAGCGATTTTAGATGAAATAAAACCTAATTTAATTTCATCTTCTCATGGAGAAGACTTACTATACAATGAAGAGCTGTATTCTCAACTAGCTTACTTTTTTAGAGCTGAATAATTAAGTGAACTGCTTGTTATGAACAGAGCAGATGAAGCAAATCCGAATGAAAGAGTTCTAATAAAATGGAAGTAGTTATCTATGATAGCCTAGGTCATCAACTGCATAATGGAGATACGGTTATTTTGACGAAGGATTTAAAATTAAAAGGCACTAAATTTATTTTAAAAAGAGGATTTAAGTTAAAAAAAATTACAGTTAGAGATGATGTCTTTTGTATAGTAGCTCGCACAAAAGAACATGGGATAATTGAACTGAAAAATGAATCTGTTAAGCTTTTAAAATAGAAAAAACAGTAGGGGCCTGGGACATAACTAAAAAAGTTATGTTTCAGGCTCTTAGTAACCGAATAAACGGTGGGCGCAGAAGCAACTCCTTCGAAAATAAGCCGAAACTCACAAAAATTTGAAGAGCAATTTTCGTAAACTCCTTCTTATTTCTCGGAGTTAAACACTTCTGCCCCAACCTCTACTGTTTCCTATAATAAATTTATTGTAAATAATTAAACATATTAGTTGACTGATACTTGCTCTAATGTATTAACATGGTTACATAAGGACAGGGTATTTTTTTCAAATATGTATATTTAGTGTTCTTAATTTAGATTGTTGATTTGGAGGTAATATTTTGGGTAAGTGGAAAAAATTTAGTATGGTAGTTATTTGTTCAATTGTTATGTGTATGACATTATTTACTCTACTATCCTACTCAACTGCTACAGGTATGTATATTTTTGAATTACCTTATCCCGATCTTTTATTAGCTAATGATGTTGTAGCTACTCTCGTTATTTGGTTTAACGCATGTATGTTCTTATTCTTTTTAACTACGGTATTTGTAATAACATGTTATCCTAAAAAAATGACCAAATTAAAATTTAAAAAAAATGGTGGAGTACTATTAATTGATCGTAAGGGAATTAAAGGATTTATTCTTTCTAGTTTAAAAGAAGAAAAAGTTATCAAAGATCCTTCTATTCACATTAAGATGACAAAGAAAAAAATACATGTTGCTATAAAAGGGAAAATAGGTGTAACGTCCGAAATATATGGCCGCATAAAAGAATGGGAGTATGAGATGGAAGAACAGATCAAGATGCTAGTTGGCAGTGAGGTTGGAATAAGAACAAAGGTTATACTAAAAGCTTATGCCGATGAAGACGCTCGAAGAGCGGGCTAGAAAGAGAGTGAGAGGATGAAAGAATTATTGAAATCGAATCAAAGTGTTTTAATAGGGGGCATTTTAGGTCTGTTATTCGCCACCATTTTCATAGCGATCGGTTTTTTCAAAACAATAGTGATCTTTATATTTACCATTTTAGGTAGCTATGGCGGATATTATGTGAAAAAGAGTGGTTTATTGGATGGATTTCTTTCTAAAAAGAGAAATTAATTATAAATAGTATTAATCAGGAGGACAATTATGGATAACAAAGCTGGAAAAAAAGTAAGCGAAGTAAAAGAAATTAAAGGTGAATTAACATTTGAAGACAAAGTAGTTCAGAAAATAATTGGAATAGCGTTAGAAACAATTGATGGTCTACTAACAGTGGATGGTGGTTTTTTCTCAAATGTAGCGAATAAATTAGTGAATCGAGAAGACGTGACCAATGGAATTGATGTTGAAGTTGGAAAATCGCAAGTAGCGGTGGACTTAAATGTTGTGGCCGAATATGGGAAAGACATTGCATCATTATATGACAAAATCAAAGAAGTTGTTTCTCGTGAAGTAGAAAAAATGACTTCGTTATATGTTGTAGAAGTAAATGTAACGGTGGTTGATGTGAAAACCAAAGAACAGCATGAAGAGGATTCAACTACTGTACAAGATCGTTTATCCGAAGCGACAGGTTCTTTGGGCGAATTCACCTCTGAGCAAACCGATAAAGTAAAAAATGCGGTTAGTAATGGTACAAACAAAGTGAAGGAAGCAACTGACTCAAGAGTAAAGTAATAAGCAAATGAGCTTTATCTAAAATGAAAATAGACTTAAAATTGATTATCTTTTATTTTAGATAAAGCAAAGCTTAATTGAAAATAACTATTAAATAAGAAGAAAAGAGTTGTTTCAATGGAATTAGTTACTATATTTTTAAAATTGTTAATAGGCTATGCCTCTATCATTGTCTATTTCCATATGGTTGGGCGATCAGCTATGGCTCCTGCTACAGCTTCAGATCAAGTACAAAATTTCTTTTTAGGTGGTATGGCGGGTGCGGTAATTCTAAATTTTTCGATTAGCCCAATTCAGTTTTTGATCATCTTAGCCATATGGTTTGCGATTATTGCATCGGTAAATTTTTTGAAATTAAGAATTCCTGTACTTAGAAGCTTGATAGAAGGGGATTCAATTGAATTGTTTTCGGAAAATAGACCGAATAAAAAAGCTTTTCTTAAAGCAAAACTATCAGCTGGAGACTTTATCACACTACTTAGAAACCAGGGAGTAACCAGTATAGACAATTTGCAAAATGTACGAATTGAAGCGAATGGTCAATTATCCATTTCTGAAAAGAAAGAAGATTCATTTAATAAATATTTAATTGTAGATGGAATGATAAATGCTACTGAGCTAGTTGAAATAAAAAAAAGTAACGATTGGTTAGAAGCATTCGTTGGAAGTAAAGGACTAAAAGTAGAAGAAATTTTTATTCTAGAATATAATACGAAAACTGCCAATATCATTTTTGTAAAACAACCAGTTTAAGTAAAGAAGACTTGATGATTGTCTAGCGTAGATTAAGGACTCTATTTTCCCCAGATATATATATATAATAGAAAGACAGTTAGGTTAAAGACCACACTTCTGATGCTTATTAAAAATGTTTCATAAGGCAATACGTTTTATTTTTATAGATAATTTTACTCAAAAATAGGATACCCATTTTTAGGTTTATTCTCTTAATAAAATCATTCATCCCTTCAGGAGACAAAGATGCAATTTCAAAGCGAAAAAAATAAAGAAATAAAATCAATTTTAGAAAATAATATTGTTCAGTATAATAGTAAATTTGTGCCTAGCATAATTAATAATAAGCCTACAGGTGAGGTATCCTTCATAAATAAAGATGAGCAAGGGGAGATTCAGGCTGGTATCTCCATGAGTTGGTACTGGGGGATTATGCATATAGACTACCTGTGGGTTAAAGAATCACTTAGAGGCAAAAAAGTTGGTGAACAATTATTAAAACTAGCCGAACAAAAAGCAATCTCTTTAGGATGTTCAGTTATTCATTTAGAGACGTACAGTTTTCAAGCGCCAAACTACTATAAAAAGTTTTCTTATAAAGTCTTTGGGACATTAATTGATACACCAGAAGAGGGAACATCATTATTCTTTTTGAAAAAAAACATATAAGCATTTCCAGGTGCTTACACTAGAAAATAATATCGGCTAAACGCCGATTACATAATTTTAAGGAAGTAACATGAGAGGATATGGACATGAATAATATAGTGTATTACTTATTTAGTTTGATTGTCTTATTTCGGCTAGTAGTTCTTTGTATCTCTAAAAATAATGAAAAAAAGCTACTCTCTAAAGGAGCCGTAGAATATGGAAAAAATATATCTAACTATTTAGCAGTCTTACATACAATATTCTATTTTTCAGCTTTTGTCGAAGGGATGACTAGGCATGTGAAAATGGATTTTATTAGTTACATTGGCATAATGATAGTATCACTTTCATTTGTTGTTTTATTGTATGTAATCAAAAGCTTAGATTATTATTGGACTGTGAAATTAATAGTTGAAGATCAGCATAAAATTAATAATAATTGGGTGTTTAAGACAATTAAGCATCCCAATTATTTTTTTAATATTATTCCCGAACTTATCGGGGTTACACTATTATTTCACGCTTGGAGAACACTTCTGACACTATCCATTCCTTATGGACTATGTCTATATTTTAGAATCCGAAAAGAAAATGATTTACTTAGTAAAAAGAATCAGTAGACAATCGTGTAATTAAATACGGTAGAGAAAAAAGACTTAAGTAGCTTACCTATCAAGATTCTAATTAAAAAAGTTATTTAATTTTGTTTTAAAAAGAACGTATATTTTTTTGTTGTCAAAAAAAACATAAATAAAATATAGTTGAGTTTGATATTTAATATATTATAGAAAATATACACTAAGGAGAATGATATGAAGAAACAAGTATTTTTATCACTAGTTGTTTTATCTATAATATGTATCTTAACTATATTTATTCAACAAGAAAAAACAGAAGCCTCAATTAAAGTAGCTAAAGAGAGTGAAACAAGCGAAATCGAATTGCAAGAGAGTGAAACAAGCGAAATCGAATTGCAAGAGAGTGAAACAAGCGAAATCGAATTGCAAGAGAGTGAAACAAGCGAAAGCGAATTGCAAGAGAGTGAAACCAGTGAAAGCGAATTGCAAGAGAGTGAAACAAGCGAAAGCGAATTAGAAGATAATCAAAATAAAACAAAAGTCTATGCAACTGAGCCACCTAGTATACCGTTGACAGGCATTTTCAAAGTTCCTAGTGGTGCAAATAGTTATACGAGTGGCAATAAAGTAACCATTACCGAAAATAAGAGCAACCAGATAGGAAGCATTTTTTCAACTGAAAGTAATATGTTAAATCTTAATACTGATTTCAATGCAGAAATGTTTCTGAGAATAAATGGAGAAGCTGATGGAATGACGTTTATCATGCATAATGATGCCAATGCTGTCAAAAATTTTCAGGCAGTTCCAGGGAAGGGGCTCTCTGCCTATTCAGAAACGGGTTATACGACTCCTAGAAAACAAATTAAAAAAAGTTTTGTAGTAGAATTCGATACATATTATAACAGTGATGGATATGACAATTCGGTTGATTATAATGGTGGACGCGGGCATATTGCATATAGTTATCCAGACTTGAACAGTTCCTATAGACATGGTTCTTTTGACTACATACTTGGTAATATTCATTATGGAGTACAGTACCCAAAATCGAAATTAGGAAATAATGTTTGGAAGAAGTTCAGTATTAATTGGAAAAAATTTGACAGTAGTAATAATGGAATCCTGACCTATTCTTATGAAGGGTTACCTCCTACCTCTGTCGTTATAAACAGAGAGATATTTGCTACTGATAAAGTATACTGGGGATTTACTGGTTCTACAGGAGGTTCTACGGAACAAGCGGAAGTGGTTTTTGCAACGGTACCTGGCCTAGTTCATTATGAGAATAATATAAGTATTGCGAATGAGAACGACGAATTATTAGGAGAAAATAGCTACGTTAAAAATGATACGCTATTAAGCGTTAAATACTCTGGCAAGTATGAACAAGCCTATTCCAAACAAAATCTATTAAAACCTACCCTGAAATTCAAACTTAGCACAGGTCAAAAATACCAAGAGGATTCTTTTACAGTAGGTGGTAAGATAGTAAAACCAATTATTTCTGGGAATACATTAAGTATAGCATTGCCAGATATTACTGGAGAAAACAGTAATTTAGATGTGGCATTTAAGATTAAAACAGAAGGGCTAAAATCCTTTGATAAGCCAACCATCAATAGTAATCTATCTGGAACAAATTATAAACAGACTGATGGAATAACAGCTTCTTATCAGATAGATAGTGAGGCGCCGATCGGACTAGGGAAACTAACAGTAATTGAAAAAAACGACACTGAGTATTTAACAAATATAGCAGATTACAAGGAACTTCTAAAGGAGTGGAGCGACGATGTCACAGAGAAAGATAAGATAGTCGTCAAATTAAAGGAAGAGCAAGATATTAAGCAAATAGTGGAGACAGCAGGACCTAAAAAATTAACGTTGACATTAACCGATGAAGCTGGAAATGTCAATTATGTAGAAGTGCCTTTATATATCAAAGAAAAAGAGGAACTGATCTCAAATGATGATACGTATTTGATCAAAGCAGAAAACGTAAAACTTTTTTATAAAGAATATCCAAAAACGAACGAAGAATTAGTGGAGCGAATTTTAACGGATTCCAAAGCAGAGTTGTGGCAAGCAAATGAACAGGGCACGCTTCAAAAAATCGATACTAAATTAATCAGTATTGAGATGGATGGCTTGCCAACACCTGGAAGTATTCCAGATGCAAGAGACTATGCTGTTAGTCTAAGTTATATATCAGATACATCCACGGTCACATTACCCATAACAATGACAATTGTAGGAGACATAGGAACCGTAAAAGTTGACTTTATTGATGAAGCAGGAGATGCATTACATGAACCGGTTACGTTACAAGGGAACATAAATACAACGATTGATTTGACTGGTGAAGAAAAGGTACAAGAGGCCATTCAAAGTATTTTAAAACAAAATTATGTAATAGATCAAAAGCCAGAGATGGAAAATTCGATTCCGATTAATTTGGAAGAAAGTTCAGTAAACTATAAGTTCAAAGGGAAATTATTTGTACAATCTTTTCCAAAGTATTTAAATTTTGGACGAAAAAACTTAGGAGGTACCTTTATTAAGGTAGAACGAGCCAGCTATGATCAGCCGCTAATTGTATGGGACAACCGAAAGTATAGAGGAGATTGGAATTTGACAGTTACGTTAATCCAACCCTTGGTAAGTCAAGCTGATCCAACTAAAGAGTTACCATCCGCACTGAAATATAAGGTGAATGAGAAAGAAACGGTTGCTTTGCGGCAAGGTGCTGCCCAAACAATCGCTATTAGAAAGCACCAAGAGCAAGGACAATACAATATTAGCCAAGAGTGGGATAAAAATACAACAGGATTACAATTGGAAGTATCACCTAACAAGGTAGTACTACCAGGGAAATATCGTGCAACAATTTTGTGGCAGGTAGCTGAAACGCCATAAACGGAGAGCACCAATTATACTAGAGGTGAAATTTAATGGAAAAATTAAAAAAATATAGACTACTCATTCTTGTTTTGCTTGTAACAATTCTGTTTGGTTTTTCAATAGAAAAATCTACAACCATAAGTGCCGATGAAGAAACGTTACCATCATCGTCGGAAAACTTAATGAATGAGTCTACAGAATATTCAGTAGCAACGGATCAGAATAAAGTTGAGTCTAGTGGGGTTAAGGACGATGCTCAAGTGGAACTAAAAAACGAAGAAGATGTTACAAACCCTTTCTCATTTTATATGAAGGATAGTGATCAAACGAGAGAGTTCGGTGCAACGGCTATTCCACAAGTGATCTCAGTGGGTGACACGTTTAATAAAAAACCAGAAGAATTAGTTAAGAATATTGTTCTTCCAGAAGGACATACCGCTACTTTTTCATACGTAGATGGTAAAGTACCTTTTATAGATAATACAGTTGCAAATTCTGTGATTCTTAAAGTTTACATGCTGGATAATGAACAGCCAGAGACTAAGTTGCTAATTAAAGTACCTTTAGCAATAATGGAAAAAGATAGTTCTTTAAAAATTGCAGCAGGTCAAGATATAAACCAACTTAGTATAGATTATGCTGATTATAGTGCAAAAGTGACTACTATAGATCAACAAACGGATTATTTAATGGAAAAAGCGGGAATCGTGATGTGGGAAATTGCCACTGGAAATCCAGTAAAGATAGCATCTGCAAAGGATTCGTACCCTGAATATTTATTGCCTAGTAAAAATCCCCTTATGAATAAAGCGAGCTTGCTAGTCTATACGTCTTCAAGTACCGATAAAAATAGGGTATCATTAACGATTAATGTTATGTTTAAAGAAGAGAAGCAGAATATCATAGAACAAAAATTACTAAACGAACTGCTAGCAGGCTGGGATCATTTACCAAAGGGGTCTAAGTTAGGGATTATTAAGGATGACCTAACTTCTGGTTTTATGGGCATGCCTTATCGTGGTGGAGATGAAAATGACAACTATCAAAATGAATCGTTTTATACCGTTGGTAATAAATATAGAAATAATGCTTTTTTTGATGCAGGTTCTACGAACAATTACACAGCGTATATTGACAATAAAAGGTATGATAGTTTATACGGCTTCAGAACTCCTTTTTTAGGAAAAACATTGAGATATTATGTGAAAAAAGGAGATCGCTTAAGACAAGTATTTGTGGATCGAACAGTTAATATTATCTATGTAGTAGATGCTTATAAAACTAAATCTGGATACTTTTCGGAAGATTTTTCAATATATAATACTGGTTCAACGAATACTTCTATAGGAGTGCATGCCGCACAACGAATAGATTATGCAGGATATTCCGGATTTGTCAGTTTATATGATAAGGGAGCTGGATTTATCCAAAGTGTTCCCTATTATGAAGGAACAATTAAAAAACATCATAGTTTATCTATTAAATTTAAAGATGGTCGTGGTAATTTTTTGGGTGACCAAGACAGATGGGCAGTTGGGACTACTTTTGAGTCAAACGCAAAACCGAATAACAAACCTCCGATACTCCTACTCACGGATGCTGGTGTCAATTATTTTAAAGATGATTTTTCGAAGCGAGGTATGGAAAACGATTTTTATCCTAATAATACTGTTATATTTTCTAATAAAGATGATGTACGAAGTCAAGTCTTTCACATGGGGATGAAACCACGATTGGTTGCTCCAGGAGAAAAAGTTACTTCAAGAATTCATTATTTTTCAGGAGATGAAATCCCTTATATGATTATTGAGGCTACGCCAAAAGAATATAATGTCTATGAAGAGTATGATCGAGACACAAAATTTGAGTATCTTTTAAGTAATATTCCCGCAGCTGGAGACAACGGAACGATTGAATTTACATTTCCAGATGAGACAACAAAACAAGTGGACTATATAGCAGATGAAAATAAAACCAGTAAAGGGTCTTTCATAGTACCAAGGGCGACGCTTCCTCAAGTTTTAAACAGTGATCCGGGAACTATTAAAAGCTATGCAACGGAAATTTACGCTGAGAACGAACAGCTTGGAATTCCTACAGATGATTATGCTGTCCCTATAAATGTTTACAACTTAGGAGCCAAACCAATCCCGCAATTGATACAAAAAGGCAAAGCCTTTACAAAAAAACCATCAGAGCTAATTAAAGATCCAGTGATCTTGCCAGGGAATACAGCAGTATATGAATATGAAGGTGAGTTGCCAGATACCTCAGTAGTTGGCTTAACAAGCGTATTGGTCCGAATGACGGATAAGGAAAGACCAGAAAAAACAACTTTAATTAAAGTACCTGTAGAAGTCACTTCTGGCACTCCGCCAACTAGCGGATTATACTTGGCTGCAAAAGACTACACGAGTGTTGTTCAAGAGATTCAAGGAATTACAGAAGAGCAGGTCGCTGAGCTTATTTTAAAAAAATCAGAAGCAATTGCGTGGGATGTTAGTAGTGGTTCATCAGAAGACGTTACGCTATCTGTACAATCGACCACTTTGAAGCCAAATTCTCCAGTGGGCTCTTACAAAGCCAGTATAGAAGCAGTTAAAGGAACTCTAAGTAAAACAAAAGATATTGGGATTACGATTGTGGATAAACAAACAGTAAAAGTAGAATTCTTAGACGAAGTAGGGGAATCTATGCATGAACCAGTCTCATTACTTAGAACGGTAGGGACAAAAATTGATTTGACAAAAGAAGATGACGTTCAAACTGCTATTAAAGAAATTCAGGACAAACGTTATCAACTATATCAAAGGCCTGAAAATGAGACTACGTTAGAAGTACCAAATCAGGATACAACGGTAACTTATCGATTTAAAGGAACGCTATTTGTGAGCTCCTATCCAACATTTATGAATTTTGGCGTAAAAGGATTACAGGCGAGCACGCCGTTCATTCGAGTAGAAAAAGCGCAATACAACAAGCCGCTTACAATCTGGGATAATCGTAAAGGAACAAGTCCGTGGGTTCTGACGGCTACATTAGAAAAAGCCTTAACAAGTCTTGATGATGATAGTAAAATATTGCCTGAGGCTATTCGCTATAAGATAGACAACGCGACTACTGTTACATTAAAACAAGGAAGTGCGGAGCCGATTTTAACGAAAAAAAGCGAAGAAACTGGTGATGTAATTATAAGCGATGGCTGGGATAAAGGCGATTCAGGTTTACAATTAGAGGTTCCCACAGGAAAAGTATTACAAGCTGGGAAATATTACGCAACGATTTTATGGCAAGTAGCGGATACTCCATGAAAAATATGTTGGAAAATGGAACAAAAATACAAAAACGAATTTGAGCATTGAATATTTGAAAAAGGAGGTTAGTAAAATAGCCGAATCATTAAAAATTAGGCGTAGGTTTATAGTAATTTGAAAAAAGTTGAATAGTTATTGTAGCATGTCCATAAATCTGGGCAAATGAGAGTTAAGCTTAATTGTTTAGCTCTTTTTGTTGTTATATCATCTTTAACCGCTACTATTCTGGGGGAAGCTAATTTATGTTCTTCTTCATTCATTTTTTAGGTTCTTTGTCAACTAATGTTGGTGAAGAAATCCAAAGAATTAAATCACTAATGAAGCCTAGAGGTAAATTCCTTTAGGTTTTTCTATTTGGTTGAAAAAGAACAGTGCCAAAGCATAAAGTAATTCTCAATTTAAAATTATAGAAGTTATGGAAGCCATAGGCGTTTCTCTTTAGTACTTTTATATGGTTATTCAAGCATTCTAATGGTCCGTTGGAATAAGGCAAATCCAACGCATTTTTAATGCCCGTTTGAACTTTTTTAAAGGTAGTAATTGTCGTTTGATAATAAGCTGGAAGCTTAGAATAATCTTGTTCTACTAACGCATGAAACCGTGTGTAGTCTCTTGTCTGTATGGCATAGAGAAAATCCTGATAAAAGGTGTAGCCAGCTTTCAATTCTTCATCATAAGAAAGTAACCGATCCACGAGTTCGGTTTCTGTTAAATAAGCACGGAAGGAATGACGCCATTGGCGTTTTTCAAAATTGAGCTTCGATTGATTCTTTTGAAGTAGTTTCCAGTATTTCTTCAAGTGACGGTATTTTTTTGCTTCTACAGATCCTTGATGGAGAAAGGTATTCATTCGTTGAATGCGGTGTTTTAAGAACGTTCGCCCAATGTGTTGCACAATATGAAAGCGGTCAAGAATAACCTGAGCCTTGGGAAATAGTTTCTTAATTAAAGAAAAATAAGGCGCATACATATCGCAAACAATGTATTTTACCCCTTCACGAACAGATAAAGAAAATCGTGAGAAATAGCGTTCTAAAAAAGGAAGTTGTCGATTTTCAACGACATCCATTAACTGTTTTGTTTGCCCATCCATCATGATAAAGCTCATAGAGGCAGCGACTTGTCTCACTGATTTGAATTCATCAAAACAAAGGACTTCTGGCAAGATGAGCCGATTGATTTTTTTCGGTTCGTAAAACTGTTTCAATACGCGATACACAGAAGAAACAGAGACTTTCTTTTGACAGGCAATTTCGCTCATAGACGTGGTGCTTCTTAAACGATCGGCAATCGAGAGTTTTACTTTCTTCGAGATCGAACAACACTTTTCGATAAGACTTGTTTCAGCGACAAAGGTTCTATCACAAGAATGACAGAAGAAACGGCGTTTCTTCAACCGTAAGTATGTTTGGTATTCAGAAACATCATTCACTAAAATCTGACAGGTTGTAAAGCTCCAACGAATAATCGATCCGTCTTCTTTGGCCCCACAATGAGGACAGGAGTGGGCTAAATAATCCAATGTACCCGAGAATACTTGGCAGATCCGTCCTTTGATGCGTTCCTTTTTTAAAGAATTCTCATTAAAAGTAATGTTTAAGTCTAGAATATCTAAGGTATTTTTGATAAGATTTGTATAGGACATCTTGATTTCCTCCTTTTGATTGGTTTTAGACGACTTAATTCTAAAGGATATCAGGGTGTCTTTTCTATTATTTTGCATTAAAAAAGATGCCGGTGATATCTCACCAACATCAGAAAGTATAGAGCCCATTTTTTATAGTGGTGCAAGAGTAGGTTTTTTATTATTTTTCTTAGCATTTCATTGCTTGTAAAAATACAGCTATAGTTAATTTCTTGTTTAAGCAATCCAAAATAGTTCTCCATCACAATCACAGAATTATCATAACAGATTCCTTTCCAACGCATAGATTGAAAAATGCGAAGATTCTTAAATATATCTGTATACTGAGGTATTTGATAGATTCACTCACACTTAGAATAAGTAGCGAGTCGTTAGACGCAATCCAAACTTTAAACAATAGCTTCATTTAATTTAGCAATAACAGCTCGTACTCTAGTTTGTTTAGAATCATTAGGAAATTAAATTTAAAGAATGAATTGAAATGCAAAAAGATTGATACGTGATTTTTTGATCGCTCTGTCTGCATAGTATTTAAATTTTGTTGTACCGTTACTATTTTTTATGAAAAAGAAAGGCCTCAAATCTTTTCCTCACAAGCTTTTGGATTACTTTCCCAACAGTTCCTTTATATGAATTATATTTATGGGAGTTACCCTGCTGTTTTATACGCTATTAAAAAAATAAATTGTAGAAAGCATATTTAACATAAAAGATTATTTTGAATTCTAATGAATAAAAACTTTGTTTTTTTTGAATGTTAAGCATTTCTGATATTTTTTTTTTTCCAAAAAATACTTTAGTTGGATAGGGTAACGAACATAAGGTGCTATAGAATTAAGTTAAACCTAAGATAAAAAATTCTTGATGAGTACCTATAGTCATTACATATTTTATTGGTAAAGAATATAGGAAAATACTATTGAAATTCCAAAAAGGTATAATCTTGTTTCCAAATTTTATGTGGTTTAATACTAGTCATAACCTCATAAAAAGGATACAAGTGATATATAATAATTTTTACGGAGGAATAATGAATGAAATTGAAATTTATGTTATCAACAGTGGTTATAATGGCTGCTATCACGGCAGGATCAGTTGTGACTACTACATCTGCTCATGCAGAAGCTATCAGTGTAAGCGCTAACAAGGAAATCTCACCAAGTATTAAAGATGCTTATGTAACAGAGAACAATGTATTGAAGCTAGTATTAGCAGAACCACATCAAAATACTGATACAGACTTTTTATATTGTATGTATGGAGATTACAAAATGATTGGGAATTCAGTTGAAGTGAACGACAAAACGATTGCTTTTGATATTGATCTTAATGAATTTGCAAAAAGATATCCTACTAAACAGGATAAAGAGGAAGTTACAAGTACGCTACACTTGATGCATTTTACATTTAATACAGGTGGCGCTCCTAGTACGAGAATTGACATTGAAGATAAATTTATTACAGATGCTTTAATGAATGCAGTTAATTTAAATGCGCCTAAATTGAAAGAAGCATATTTAGAACATTACAATATCTTAAGACTTAAATTAGTTAAACCTTATGAAAGTAATAATTCAGAATTATCAGTTGTTCATGGAGAAAATGAAAAGTTAGGTACTCCAGTTAAAGAAAATGGAAAAACAGTAGCTTTTGACATCAATCTTGATGAATTTGCAAAAAGCTTCCCTGATAAAAAAGATAAGGAAGAGGTTTTGAAAACGTTGAGTCTGTTGGATAGAAGTACTTCTATTCCAAAAGAGATAGAGAAATCTAAGATTGAAAATGAATTTGTGACGGATAAATTAATGAATGCTGTTGATCAAGGGAAGTTATTAGGCACTGGATATGTATCAAAATTTACTAATATGACTAAATTAGAGGGATACAAAAAATTTATCAAGAGTGATCCGTATGCTGATAATACGTTAAACAAGCAAGTAACAACTAAAACTGCTGGAATGGGTGTTAAGTATAATAATAAATACAGAGATGAGTATACATTCTCTTTAACAAATCAAGACGGCTCAGAAGTTGGTTTTGCAAGACCTGTTGCCAATATAGATGAGATGGTCATAAGACCAAATACAGATAAGTTCTTAGGTCAAGAGTATATAGTTTCAGCAACCTCTGTAGCAACTGGTGAAACAATTAAAATATTTGAATTCACTCCGTTCCTACTATTTTAATTTAGGAGAATTTCAGTATTAGAATAATAAAAACACAAGGTCAATAAGTAGTAGAAAATAAGACTTATGCATGTTGATAAAATGTAATAAACTAGAGATATCTATAAAAAATATAATTGAATTATATATAGAAGATTCAAATGGAGAAAACGATAATGAAAATGAAACATCTACTATCAACAGTTGCGATTATGGCTGCTAGGCTCTTTGTCAACTAATGTTGGTGAAGAAAATCCAAAGAATTAAATCGATTAGTATGATTCCTAGAGGAACTTTCCTCTAGGTTTTTTCTATTTGGTTGAAAAAGAATAGTGCCAAAACATAAAGAAATTCTCAACTTAAAATTGTAAAAGTTACGAAGCCTATAAGGTTTTCTCTTGAAAACTTTTAAATTATTACTTAAAAATTTAGCGATTCATTAAATTAAGTTGATTCTAGTTTGTTTTCAATTTTAACTTGTTCTTTTTTTATAGAAATAATCGTTTGATAGTAAACTTTAGTGTGCGGATTCGTCTATAAATAACCCATGAAATCTCGCGCAAGCTGTAGTCTATTGGACATAAATAAATCATGATAACAGGGTGTAGAACGTTTAATTTATAGTTGTGTATTTCTTCAATGATTTTCGTCAAAAGTAATGGTCAATGAAAGGATAGATAAAAAATGGATAAGATTGATTTAGGTCGATGTTGTTTTAAAAGCGATAGAGGTGTCTTTTATACTATTATACATAAAGAAGATAACAGTGGTCTCTCACTAGCATAAGGAAATATAGAGGCGGTTTTTATGGTCAATTATAATGTAATACTATTGACAAAGATTTTTTTGAAATATACAAAGAAAAATTAGGTGGACATACTATGTTCTAAAAAGTTATTGATTAGCTTATTTGTATAAAATATATGTATTCTAAGTATAATCTAAATAAAAGACAAACTACTAAAGTGGAAGGAATAGAATACTTCAATAGTTTGCCTAAATAGGTAGTTTCATGCTGTAAAAAAGAATTGTTCCTTTTTACTAGTATTAATTATTTACATTTAAAGCAAATCGTTGAGCACTCCCATGTTCATATGGATGTCGTTCATTTACTTTTACTCTTGTACCATTTGTTTGCCCCAAATTGTGTACATCTAGAACTTTATTAGAATCTTTTTTATTTTTAAATATATACATGTTAGTACCCGAACGTTCTAGTATCCAATAATGTTCTTCCTTATACTCATTAGGATGACCAAAGACTTTATCAGAATTACCAACATTATTCCAAGCCATAATGATGTTATTTCCATCTTTGTTGAAAATTTGATATGCCTGTTTATTGTAGTCATATTTGAACTCGAATTTTTGATTATTATCGTCATTGCTTTCCCAGATAACAGCATCTCTACCTTTAGAAATGAATTGTATAGCTTTGTAATTAGCACTAGTTGAATGAATGCTATAAATACCATCTGGAATTCTATCTTCTTTGGAGTGACGAGTATTTAACCCAATGACATTGTTAATTAACCCGCTGCCAGGAAAGTCTGCAAGAATAACTCCGACACTAAAAAAGGTATTATTCTTAACGTTATTATTTCTAATAAGGTCAGTAGTAAGCACATTTGTTCCTTCAAAAGCGATTGTTGCAATACCCATAAACCAGTCTACTCGAGGGAAATCAGGATACGAATCCTTCCAACCGGGATGGGTCAATCCAGTGGCTAACCTTGGTGCTGAAGTTCCTCTGCTACTATGTCCGCTGGCTACAAAGTAAGGAAACGAGCCACCACTGCCGCTTAGATAATTTATATACTTGTTTTCGTTGTGAGAATTATTGTTTGCCTTGTATAGTTGTCTCTTTACTGGTTCCCATTTGTAGTCGTGTAAATCCCAATTTGTGCTTAAGTTATGATTATCTTGAATATCAAACTCCGAGTTATAATGTATTCCCATCGAACTTCCAGCGAAGTTTCTGATAATGACTATTTTTCCTCTCATTTCCTGCATACTTGGATTCGTTCTGTTACTACCTTGATAAATGTAAGGGGCGTTATTTGGAGCGTCTAAGTAACTATTTAGAATTTTTATAAATTCCTGATCTGAAGATGTACTGTGTTCTTGCTTAATTCTCATAAAGATTACTTCACTAGGATTTTTTTTCAAAAAATCTACAGACCCATTCATCACGTCACCAAACATAGAATTCAGGAATATTGGTCCATGGTGCATAGCCAGCTTTCCACTGGTAACTCTTGCTCTAATATCTAAAAATCGAATCCCTGAGTTTAGTTGTTCACTTAAGCTTTTTACTTGATTTCTTGCAGTATCCCCACCAGGCCCATTAGACATTGTATTGTGTGTTCCAGGAATGGACAAGTCTGAAAGTTTTATATCATCACGAATAGCATCCATCCATTTTGAGTTTTGAAATTCTACGCCACTATCATCAGAATAACCTGAGTGTCGATGTGCGTTTACAGTGTTAGGTGAAAGTAACATTGATAATAAGATTGAGCTAACCAAAATCATTTTTTTCATTGAAATTCACGTCCTTTTAAGTAATTATTTATAAATGCTTTACAAATGACATGTTTGAGCAATTCAATAGCTGTGCCCTCTATACTTGTATTTATGAGAGTATGCTTCGATTTTATAGTATAGTAAATTCAATATCTATTTTTCTAGATGGGTTCGCTAAAAAAAAGAATGCGCTAACATTTTGTTTTATTAAAAAATTCATACCTCCTATTCTATGCAAACTCTATTGTTTAATAATAAAGGATTAGAGTTACTATCAGTCAATAGTTTATAACTTTTCAAGTAAATTATATGTTTATCTGTTTACTAATACTTAATCTAATGGGCAGTTCTAAAAGTAGCATATATGATAAAAATAGCCGTTTGATATTGTAATAAAAAGGTGCTTTTTCGAGTTTATAATTAAGTTGGGTAACAACAGTAATCAAATTACGTGTAAGATATTAAGTTTAAGTAGATTAGTTAGGTTAATTGATTCCCTAAAAAATAGAAAAAGAAATAATCGATCGAAAGTCATGGTAATATTGTAAAAAACTAACTAAAATATTTGAGAATAAATACATAAATTAGACTTCAATTAATTTACTCATAATAAATAAGGAATCGCACTTGGTAATTCGTTTGGCTACAAGATACGATCAAATTTCATAAAAACAGACAGAGACTGGACACTTATTAAGAAATAAAAACAGAAGAAAAAGAATAAATCATGGCCTATACCTAAATATGTTACAAAAATAAATAGTATAACCTTATTAAATTACTTCTCAAATCTATGTTTTCTATCTCTGCAATTGATCAGACCCTTTAGTTTGACAAATAAATCGGTTTATCTTATTATGAAGAAGAAATATATCGACTACAATTATAGTCGTTTGGTTATATTTATAAAATTAAACAAATAAAAGGAGATGGAGAAAAATGGAAGTAAAAACATTTGATATAGAAGGGATGACGTGTGCTTCATGTGCGCAAACAGTCGAAAAAGCGACTGCGAAACTAAACGGCGTGTCAAAGGCCACTGTCAACCTAGCAACCGAGAAACTAAATATTGAATACGATGAAAATAAACTATCAGAAAGCGATATTCAAAAAGCGGTATCAGATGCAGGCTATGAAGCTTTAAGTAATGTCCAACAACGAACATTCGATATAGAAGGAATGACATGTGCTTCATGTGCCCAAACAATCGAAAAAGCAACCAACAAACTAACGGGTGTCTCAAAAGCCTCAGTCAACCTAGCGACAGAAAAAATGGTCGTTGACTTTGATCCATCAGTAATAAACGTTTCTGATATTACCAAAGCGGTATCAGATGCAGGCTATGAGGCAATCGAGCAAATAGATTCTGCAGATACTGTGGATAAAGACCGTGAGAAAAAACAAAAACATATCAAAGAAATGTGGCAACGTTTTTGGATGTCAGCAGTCTTTACGGTTCCATTATTATATGTCGCAATGGGTCACATGGTAGGTCTGCCATTACCAGCAATAATCGATCCCATGATGCATCCAGAAACATTTGCCATGGTTCAATTGATTTTAACGATTCCTGTATTATATTTAGGTAGAAGCTTCTTTACAGTTGGGTTTAAAGCTTTATTTAAAGGACATCCTAATATGGATTCGTTAGTTGCTTTAGGAACTAGTGCAGCTGTAGCGTACAGTTTATACGGGACTGCTATGATTTTTGCTGGCGATCCGCAATTCACAATGGCGTTATATTACGAATCAGCTGGCGTGATTTTAACATTGATCACATTAGGGAAATACTTTGAAGCTGTTTCAAAAGGAAAAACATCAGAAGCAATCAAAAAATTAATGGGCTTGGCACCAAAAAATGCCCGTGTTTTCCGTAATGGTCAAGAAATGGAAATTCCAGTAGACAGTGTTCAGTTAGATGATACGATCATTGTTCGTCCAGGAGAAAAAATTCCAGTAGATGGCGTTGTGATAGAAGGATCATCCGCAATCGATGAATCGATGTTAACAGGGGAAAGTATGCCAGTTGAGAAAAAAATCGGTGATAATGTTATCGGTGCAAGTATCAACAAAAATGGTAGCTTCCGTTTTAAAGCAACTAAAGTCGGCAAAGATACAGCATTGTCTCAAATCATCAAATTAGTTGAAGATGCGCAAGGCTCAAAAGCACCGATCGCAAAAATGGCGGATAAAATTTCTGGTGTTTTCGTACCAATTGTAATGGTTTTATCTGTCTTGGCTGGTTTGGCTTGGTATTTCTTAGGACAAGAATCATGGGTATTTGCATTGACGATCACGATTTCCGTTTTAGTTATAGCTTGTCCATGTGCGTTAGGCTTAGCGACACCGACAGCGATCATGGTGGGAACCGGAAAAGGCGCTGAAAATGGCGTATTGATCAAAAGTGGAGATGCACTTGAAACGACTCATAAAATCCAAACAATCGTTTTTGATAAAACAGGAACAATTACAGAAGGCAAACCAAAAGTAACAGATATCGTGACAGAAAATGATATGAGTCGTGATGAATTATTAAGACTAGCAGCTTCAGCTGAAAAAGGGTCAGAACATCCTTTAGGTGAAGCAATCGTAAATGGTGCAGAAGAAAAAAATCTAGCTTTTGCCAAAACAGAAGATTTTGCAGCAATTCCAGGTCATGGGATCGAAGTGACGATAGAAGGCAGCCGCTTATTGTTAGGAAACAAAAAACTGATGGATGACCGCGGTATTTCTCTAGGGAATTTAGGAGTTACCTCCGATCAATTAGCAGAGCAAGGAAAAACACCAATGTATATTGCCAAAGACGGTAAGATTGCTGGAATTATCGCAGTAGCAGATACAATCAAACCAAACAGTATCCCAGCAATCAAAAAACTGCATCAAATGGGTATTGAAGTGGCGATGATTACAGGGGATAATAAACGAACAGCTCAAGCGATTGCTAAGCAAGTTGGCATCGACCGTGTGCTAAGTGAAGTTTTACCGGAAGATAAAGCCAACGAAGTGATGAAACTTCAAAAAGAAGGCAAAAAAGTTGCCATGGTTGGAGATGGAATCAACGATGCTCCAGCTTTAGCGCAAGCGGATATCGGGATCGCAATTGGTTCTGGTACAGATGTTGCCATGGAATCAGCGGATATCGTCTTGATGCGCAGTGATTTGATGGATGTACCGACAGCGGTAGAATTGAGTAAAGCCACAATCAAAAACATCAAAGAAAACCTATTTTGGGCTTTTGCTTATAATACATTAGGTATTCCGGTAGCGATGGGTGTACTGTATCTATTTGGTGGACCATTGTTGAATCCGATGATCGCAGGGGCTGCAATGAGTTTTAGCTCAGTATCTGTATTGTTGAATGCGTTGAGATTGAAAGGGTTTAAGCCTTCAGTGTTGAAAAAATAAAAAAAGAAACGTTAGTAAATTGACTTAAATGTGTATGAAATCGCCACTATCTTGCCTTAGCCGAGGGAAAGATAGTGGTCTTTTTATTTCTGGATTAAAAGGATTAAAAACTTAATTACCTCTATAATGTAGCGAGTGCTAAAGACATATCTTTATGGCAGCAACTGCTTTTTCAAAGCTTTAGCCATACTCAACATATTTTTTTAGCAACTCGTGTCATACCGTAATAATCAGTACAAATAATTTTTTGAAAGGTGTCTTTTTTTTGATGAATAAAAACAAGTGTTTCATTTATTTTTTCTGTTTTGAATACAGATTTCTTGTTATCTGAATGGAAGTGTTTAAGTTTGAGTTTGTACGGAACATCGTATAATTTAGGCACGATAAGAAACAAGTCCTCATCTGCGACTATCTCAAAAGAGGAAAAATTTTCTATTTCATAAAGTCCAACAAATTGCTCCAATAAAACAGGAAATGTTGGTTGTATACGAGGTAGTGTGGCATTAAACGAACTATCAAATTTCAATTGACCAATCTCTTTAGTGATGACACTCACGGGGATTAAGTCAAGATTGCTTAAAAAAATAACCGTGAATTCATCTGTTTCAAACTGTTTAATCGAATTAACAAAACCACTGATATCACCAAAATGCTGTCGGCACAGCTGTCCGTTGATTTTAGTAATATCCCAACCGCAAGCATAGCTTCCCTGATTGATGGTGAACATTAATTTGGTTAAGTCTTTCGAAATGAGTTCATGCCTTCTAAGTGCTTGATCCCAAAGGTATAAATCTTTTGTCGTGGAATAAAGGCCATACGCTCCTAGTGGAAATGAATTGTTCGTTTGAGGAGTATTTATTTCTTTTTCCCAGTAACTATAACTTGAGGCTAAGTTTGAGATGATATCTACTTCATTCACGCATCCAGTATTGGTCATATTTAGCGGTGTAAAAATATGTTCTTGTAAAAACTGAGCATATGAACGTCCAGAGACCACCTCGACTATTTTTGTTAAAACTAAATACCCAGAGTTAGAATAAGCAAATTGACTGCCTGGTTCAAATTCTAATGGCAAATTCTTGAATAAATCCAACATATCATCAAGCGTCCAGCTAAGTCGCATCGTTGTTTCCCAAAAATCTTCAAGTGAAGCGAAGTCAGGTATCCCAGAGGTACAAGTCATGCAATGGTAAATAGTTATCTTATCTCCATTTGGACTATTATCTAGGTATGTGTTGATAGAGTCATCAATGGATAAATAGCCTTTCTGGTGTAAAAGCAACACTGCCATGGAGGTAAAAGCTTTTGTCAATGAACCTATTTGATATTTTGTGTCAAAGGTGTTCGCAATATTGAACTCAATAGAAGCCAGTCCAAAACTTTGTTCTAAAAGAATGCCTGTTTTATCAGCAATAAGCAGATTCCCTTGCAAATAACCTTGTTGGTCATAGGTATTTATGTAGCTTTCTAATTTTGCTTTAAAACTCATAGTGTTTCCTCATTTCTCTACTGCGTTTTCCTCTTCAGAAAGCGTAGCAGAAATCTTTTTATGCAGCGTCCACACATCCTGACCTAAATTACTCATAATCGTAATAGTTCGATTCACCGATTGATCATAAGAAGAAATAAATGAAACACCTGGATCTTGCCCTTGCATGTAGGGAAAAGCATGTTCGTTACTTTTAGCAATCCAAAAGCCATAGCCATAATAATCAGATGCTTGCATTGTTTGCATTAATTCGACAGCTTGTTTCGTGATGATTTTTCCGCTAAACAAGGTCTGCCAAAAACGATCAAGATCTTTTAGCGTTGTAAAACACCCTCCAGCACCAGTTCCTTTAGCATCGATACTATAAATATTCGTATAATATTCTGCTGTTTTTTCATCATAGATATAAGCATTCGCTACATTTGCCGGCAGACGATCTAAGGCGAAATAACCAGTTGAATGCATACCTGCTGGTTCAAAAATTACTTGTTTTAAGTAACGGTCAAAATCTTGGCCAGTAAGCTCTTCGATGATCATGGCTAAAATGACATAACCTGTATTGTTGTACTGGAATGTTTTGCCAGGAATAGACGTCATTTTTTTATCAATGAATAAAGGCAGAAGATCGCCATTTTTCCGTATGTTGTAATTTGGAAAATCTGTCCATAATTCACTATAGTCGCTGAGGACTTCTTCATCATAATAATCACCGATTCCAGATGTGTGATTCAATAATTGATGGATAGTGACACTAGAATCGATATTCGGTAGTTTCGTTGAAAGAATTTGGTCGATGGGGTGATCGATTCCAATATTCTGTTCTTCAATTAATTTCATGATTGCCACAGCAATGAAAGTTTTTCCGCCAGATGCGGTACCGAAAATAGTGTCTACATTGTTCTTTATTTTGTTGGGCAAGTCTCGGTAACCATAAGCTTCAACTAATAATGGATCTGAATTGGATCTGATATTGACAAAACCACTGAAATCAGCTGAAATAAGTTGTTTTAAGTTCATGAGCAAAGCTCCTTTAGTTAGAATTTGTCTCTATTATAACAATCTTATCATTAATTGATTGGCTGATGTTCAGTTTTTTTAGCTTTCTAGAAAAATGTTTCGGTATTGAAATGGGCGTTAGGTCTGTGCTACCATGAAAAGGATGTGAAATAAATTATAGTAAATTGAAAGGAAGTGACCAGCGGATGAATACATACAACTTAATATTGATCATGCTCCCGCCGCTTCCCGGAATTCGATGTTTTTTTTCATAAACTATCTGATTTCACAGATAAGTCTGTGAAACCTTAAATGGAGGAATTTCTTTTGAAAAAAAGCATCGAAACTCGTGTACCATCTTTATTATTATTGATTGTTTTAGTTGGATTTCCACAAATCAGTGAAACAATTTTTACACCATCATTACCAGATATTGCCCATGATTTTCAAGCATCTATGGCAACGGTTCAATTAACTTTGAGTATTTATTTTCTAGCTTTTGCGCTAGGTGTGTTCTTTTGGGGTTGGTTATCTGATTTTATTGGTCGACGCAAAGCTATGTTATATGGATTAGTATTTTATGGCGTTGGTAGCTTTCTTTGTTTTCGTTCGGGCTCGGTTGAAGTACTATTATTTGCTCGATTTATTCAAGCATTTGGGGCCAGTACAGGGTCAGTTGTCACTCAAACGATATTGCGGGAAAGTTATTCCGGTAATCAGCGCCATACTTTATTTGCACAAATTTCCGCAGCGCTTGCGTTTACTCCGGCGATAGGACCTTTGATTGGTGGACTCGTTGATCAATATTTGGGCTTTAGAGCTGTTTTCTTTGTATTAGTCTTGATGAGTGTGTTGGTTTTTTGTTATGCATTTTTACGCTTACCAGAAACGTTTGAGGTAAGCAAACAAGTACCAGTAAAATTAGTGCCGATCATCAGACGTTTGTTAAGAAGTCCTAAAGTTTTAACTTATGGCTTTTTGATTGGGGCGATCAATGGCGTGCTGTTTAGTTATTATGCAGAAGCACCATTTATCTTCATCGAGCAATTTCATTTATCAACAGCTATGTATGGTTTTTTAGGGATCGGTGTAGCTGGTGCTTCAATTTTAGGTTCGTTATTATCCAAACGCTTATTATCGATTTATCAGCCAGAAAAAATCATTTTACTCGGAATCAAAACCATGATGTTTGGGACCCTTTTTCTGCTGATTACCAGTATGGCAAATAACCTTCCAGAATCGGTACAGTTTTGGCTGATGTTGATAGGGATCTTTATTTTGCTGACTGGAACGGGTATGGCATTACCTAATTGCCTTAGTTTAGCTTTGGTTGATTTTCAGGATGTGATTGGAAGTGCTGGAGCGATTTTTAGTTTAGGGTATTATTTGTTAGTAAGCTTATTCACGTTTGGTATGAGTAAACTGCATAATGGCACATTGCTAGCGATGCCGCTCTATTTTCTAATTATTGGTGTTCTGATGTTTCTTTTAGCACGAAAATTCTTGATTTCAACTAAATAAGTACAATTTGACCAACAAGAACTATCTGCGTAAAAATGCGTGGATAGTTTTTGAGTAAGTGTTTCTTTTGATATCAGAATTGGTGCAGAAACAAGTAAGGAGCGAGTTGGGTGAGAGAGATTTTATTACAAGCAATTGGTTTTTGTTTTGTGATTTTTTTAGGTTACTTGATGAAACGAATTGGCTTATTGAGTAAAGCGGATGGTGGAACACTAGCTATTATTATCGTTAATATTACGTTGCCTGCAACGGTGATTGTTAGTTTAGCTAGTGTGAGTGTTTCGGGAACGTTATTTTTCTTATTAGCGATGGGGATTATTTTGAATATTTTTGTGATTTTGATTGGTGGACAAATAAGTAAAAAACGCTCTACTTTAGAACGGAAATTTCAAATGTACTCAATGTCAGGGTATAATGTCGGGAATTTTAGTTTACCCTTTATTCAAGGCTTTTATCCTTTAGCAGTGCCGTTTCTGTTGATGTTTGATATCGGAAATAGTGTTATGTTAACTGGCGGGACCACCGTGTTGATTGATAAAATAGTTGGTTCTAAAGAAGAGACGACTTTCAAGCAGATTATTTTATCTTTGTTTAAATCGCCCCCGTTTACAGCCTATATGGTGATGTTAGTACTGAGAACTGTCCAGGTTGGATTGCCAGTTGAGTTGTTAGGTATCTTAGAAATGATTGCCAAAGCAAATGGTTTTTTATCCATGTTTATGCTCGGGCTATATCTTGAATTAAGGTTGCCGAAAAAAGCGATGCATTTAGTGAAAGAAGTATTGGCTTGGCGTTATTTGTGTGGAGCGGCTTTTGCGTTGCTGTTTGCTTTTGTGATTCCTTTAGATCCGTTATTGCGAATTGTTTTGGTTGTATTGAGTGTAGCACCAATGCCAACTTTCTCGGTGATCAATAGTGTTAAAGCTGGGATGCCTGAAGAAACAGTTGGCTTTACGTCATCTGCAAGTATTCTGATCAGTTTAGTCTTGATGACGGTCATCATGATGTTGATGGGCTAAAGATAAAAAAGAGTAGGGAGATTTCTCTCCTTACTCTTTTTATGCTAAGATCAGTCGTTCTGCGATATAAAAATCGCCTTCATAAGGTGTATCTTCACCGCCGACTTTTTGATATAAGTCAGCACCTTTACCAGCTAAAACAACAGCATCCTCAGTTTTACTCATAGCTAAAGCTGCTGCGATTGCTTCAGTGCGGTCAGCCACGATTTCAACAGGAATATCTGCAGTAATATAAGATTGGATCTCTTCACAAATCGTGATCGGATCTTCATCAGCTGGATCATCAGTCGTTAATATAGCAACATCAGCCAGTTCAGATAAAACTATCCCAAAATCTTTTCGTCTGGAAATCGCTTTGTTACCTGTACTTCCAATCACAACAAGTAATCGACCGTTAGGATGTTCTGCTTTGACAAAAGTCAAAAGGTTCTTTAAACTATCATAATTGTGTGCATAATCGACATAGATTTTTGCACCATTTTTATTTGTCAATAATTCCATGCGACCAGGAACGGTTGTTTCTTTGATTCCTTGTTGACAATCATTACGAGAAGCACCGACTAAGGCACTGGCTAAAGCCGCACTTAAGGCATTCCCTTTATTGAAGTCACCACCTAAACGTAAGTGATACTCACCAGAAATTGCTAATGAATCAACCGTTGCTTCGATAGAAAAAGCGAGAGAATCATCTGCTGATGTTTGATAGATATAATCTGTATCGGCTGATGAGTGACTACCATAGACGATGTAAGGAACGTCATGCAATTCTGCTGTTTCTTTCAATAGCTGAAAATGGTCTGATTCGTGATTTAAAATTATTGTTTTAGCATGCTTGATCAGTTGGCGTTTGCAATAAAAATAATCATCAAATGTCGGATGTTCGATTGGACTAATATGATCGGGCGTGATATTTAGAAAAATGCCAACATCAAAAAACAGGCCATACACGCGATTTGTTTTATAGGCTTGGGAGGATACTTCCATAATAAAGTGGCTCATATTATTTTGAACCGCCTCTGCCATCATGCGATAAAGATCAAGAGATTCAGGTGTTGTTAAATGTGATTTAAAAAAAGTCTGGCCATCCAAAGTGGAATTCATGGTGGAGAGCATCGCTGTTTTTTTGTTCGTTGCCTGATCTAAAATAAATTTTGTGAAGTAAGCGGCAGTTGTTTTCCCTTTAGTACCAGTAAAACCAATTAGTTTTAGTTTATTTTGTGGATAGTCATAAAAAGCCATACTTAAAACGGCCATTGCTTTTTTGATGTCTGTTACGATGATTCCTAATGCTGCTGGGACGTCATAAGGTTGTTCGGCTACATAAACCTCAAGACCAGCCGTAACCGCTTTTTCTAAATAAACAGACTTGAAATTCATTCCCTTACAGAAAAAAAGTGTGTCTGCATCAACAGTACGAGAATCATAAGACAGGGCAGTAAATGGTTTATCCTGAAACGAAGCAGGTAAGTCCAAAGACCAACTGTCTGCTGCAATAAATTCTTTTAAAAGATGTTCTTTAAGTAAACATTCACGGATTTTTTTTAAAGAAATAGTCATCATTATGCCTCCAAGCGGTAGTTAAAACCTGAATGTAAGGTTTTGTGGATAGAAACTTTAGAAATTCATCATACAATTTAAACGGCAAAACTTCAAGACGCTTGCTGATAGATGGAAAAAGTGCTAAGAAAAATTTTAATCAAGGAATGAATTTTTTGTCGTAAGTATTTATTTAAAATAACAAAAAGATGATAGGTATAATTTAGTGAAATAAAAAAATAAATATAAATAACGAGTGATATTTAGTGCTTTGAATGCCTAATATAAAATAAAAAAGAATAGATATAAATTGAGTGTTTATTTGGTTTTTAGATAATTTAAAAATGATCGTCACTATTTTTTTTCAAAATCTGAGAGGAAACTATAAATAAGTTAATTTATTCGAGAAAGTCGTTGCATATACTTGGTTTAACAATTAAAATAAAGAAAGCATGTTCAAAGAAAGATGGAGGAGTTAAATGATAAATCAACCAAATCCTGCTGATCAACCGATCTTGACTAACCAAGAGAAAATGGTTAAAGGGTCTGCTTGGATGACAGCTAGTAATATAATTTCTCGTTTATTGGGTGCGGTCTATATTATCCCATGGTACGCATGGATGGGGAGTCACGCCAATGAAGCGAATAGTTTGTCTTCAATGGGTTACACGGTATATGCGCTCTTTTTATTAATCTCTACAGCAGGAATTCCTGCAGCAATTGCTAAACAAACTTCTTATTACAATTCATTAAATGAATATAAGATCAGCCGCCAACTCTTTTATAAGGCACTTCAGCTGATGGCTATTTTAGGAGCGATTTTTGCGATCGTGATGTATTTGGCTTCTCCTCTTTTAGCACAGTGGTCTGGCGGTGGCGAAGAACTGATTCCAACAATGCGGTCATTAAGTTTAGCCGTACTGATTTTTCCATGTATGAGTGTCGTTCGCGGTTATTTCCAAGGAAACCAAGATATGATGCCTTATGCGTTATCACAAATCGTTGAACAAGTAGCACGTGTTTTCTACATGTTGCTGACAGCATTTATCATCATGAAAGTTTTTGAAGGAAACTATGTTGATGCTGTAACACAATCAACATTAGCAGCATTTGTGGGGATGTTGGCAAGTCTTGTCGTTTTATTTTATTATTTCCATAAACAAAAACCGATGTTTGATTATCTCGCGGCTCATAGTGCGAATGAACATCAAGCCTCAACACGCGATTTGTTAACTGAGACCTTAAAAGAAGCACTTCCTTTCATCATCGTAGGTTCAGGTGTGACTGTGTTTAAATTAGTTGATCAGTTTACATTTTCTAATTTTATGAATACATTTACAACCTATTCAGGAAGTCAATTGCGTACCTTGTTTGCGATCTTTAATGCAAATCCAGACAAACTGACAATGGTCGTGATTGCGTTAGCAACGTCTATCTCAGCTACGGGGTTACCGTTGATCACTGAAGCGATCACTTTGAAGAAATATAGAGATTTATCAAAATTAATCAGCAATAACTTACAGTTATTTATGTTTGTGATGTTGCCAGCGACATTTGGTATGATCGTGTTGGCAAAACCACTTTATACAATGTTTTACGCTCCAGATGCTTTAGGTGTATCCGTCTTGATCCAAGCCTGTTTTGCAGGTTTATTTATGGGATTATACATGCTATCTTCAACGATGTTGATGGGGATGTATGAAAATAAAGCTGCAATCAAATATTTTGGTTTAGGGCTAGCATTAAAATTGATCGTTCAATATCCAAGCGTGCGACTTTTTGAAGTATATGGTCCATTGATTGCTACTATGATTGGTTTCACCCTTTCTTGTGTGTTGATCATGAGAAAAATCAAAAAGGTCAGTCACTTTAACTTTGGCTTGACTTTACGACGTGGTCTATTGATTTTCTTGATTACATTAATCATGATGATCGGGGCAATTATTATGAGACAGTTCTTGTATCTATTTTTAGATCCAACACGTAAATTCCAATCGTTTGTGATCATCATGATCGTAGCCTCGTTTGGCGGAGCGATTTATGGTTATATCACATTAAAACTACGCTTAGCTGATAAATTGCTAGGAGCTAGTGTTGGTAAAATTCGTCGTAAATTGAAAATAAAATAGAATCAAGTAACGAGCGGGGCGTAATGCTCCGCTTTTACTCTATCTAGTTTTAAGAGCTAGCCTATTGGGAGAAAAGCTGAATTAACTCGTTCAGTTTTTAAATGGAGGAGAGAGAGTATATGCGTTTAGATAAATTCCTTGCAGAAACAGGTGTTGGCAGCCGAAAAGAAGCCAAACAATTATTGAAAAAAGGGCTAGTAACAGTTAATGGCCAAGTTATCAAGGAGGCTAAAACGCAAGTTGATGAAGTGCAAGATATCATTGTATTTTCTGGTGAAGAATTAACGTATCAAGAATATTACTACTATATGCTACATAAGCCGCAGGGCGTGATTTCAGCAACTGAGGACAAGTGGGACCAAACTGTAGTGGACTTATTAAAAGATGAAGATTATCGGGAAGATTTATTTCCTGTTGGAAGGCTAGATAAGGATACGGAGGGCTTACTATTATTGACAAATGATGGTCAACTAGCACATCAACTGTTATCGCCAAAAAAGCATGTAGATAAAGAATACTTTGCAATTGTTCAAGGGATCGTAACAACTAATGATATTAGACAGTTTACGACAGGATTTGCGCTAACCAACAAGGAGTTGGTCAAACCAAGTGAGCTAATGATTGACTCTGTAAATGAGGAAGAGGAACAATCAGAAATTCGTTTGATTATCCAAGAAGGGAAGTTTCATCAAGTAAAACGCATGTTTGAAGCTGTAGGTAAAAAAGTTATTTATCTGAAACGATTGCGGATGGGGAATTTATGGCTAGATGAAGAACTAGAGCTTGGGGAATATCGAGCGTTGACCGAAAAAGAACTTGATGGATTAAAAATGAATAAATAGACGTTATACAAAATACAAGTGGGCGTGATTGCTGCGTGTTAAAGCAATCACAGTTGCTTGTATTTTCTTTGACTAGTTTGCCAATACGGGTATATACTTCAATTGACTAACTAGTCAATATTATCTAACTATGCGAGTTAACTCTTCGGAAAAAAGATAAAATCTGATTGTGGCAAAAAACGACACCCTCATATTTTCCTATTTTTCTTTCAGAGTTGGACGAACCCGTTACGCTTTTATATTGAGGAGGAATAATAAAATGAATGCTATTGAGCTTAAAGGATTGACTAAATTATATAAAAAACAAGCAGCCATCAATCAAGTAGACTTATCAGTAGAAAAAGGCGAAATCTACGGCTTTATCGGTCCGAATGGCGCGGGAAAATCAACTACGATCAAAGCCATGCTGAATTTTATTTACCCTGATCAAGGAACGGCTACGCTACTTGGTTTGGATAGTATCAAAGATGCAAAAGAAATTCGTAAGCGGACAGGATATGTTTCCAGTGATGTTCGTTTTTATCCTAATATGACAACGTTTGAGATACTTAAATATGTCGCTGAGCTTCACCAATTAAAAAACAGCAAACAGCAAATTGATTATTTTATAGAGTTGTTCGATATTGATGCCAAGAAAAAAATGTCTGAATTGTCATTAGGAAACAAGAAGAAAATCGCAATTACAGCGGGCATTTTACCTAATCCAGAGCTGCTGATTCTAGATGAACCGACAAATGGGTTAGATCCACTGATGCAACATCGTTTATTTGAAGAGCTAGAAAAATACAATCAAAAAGGCATGACGATCTTTTTATCCAGCCACGATTTAAATGAAGTTCAGCAACACGCACATCGGGCCGCTTTTATTCGTGAAGGAAAGATCATCACAGTTCAAGATATTACAAAAGAAAAATCGCTAGGCAAAGTCATTACGCTAATTGGAGAACATATTCCTTTATCCTTGTTTGAAAAAATCGGAGCAGCGATTTTAAAACACCAAGGTAATGAAACCCGTTTATTTTACGAAGGCAAGTTACAAGAGATACTGCCATTGTTAGCTGATTCATCGATTCAGGATTTTACGATTACGAATCCAGAATTAGAAGATCAATTTATGGCATTGTATGAGGGAGGAACAGTGAAATGATTACAGCTAAAATTGAAAGCAAAGGGCTTATTAAAGGATTGATTATTTGGACAATCCTGTTTGCAGTAATTATCTTCGGCTTTAGTGCTGTTTATCCTCAAATGCACAGCTCAGCTATGGAAGATCTTTTAGGTGCTAAACTAAATGGCTTGTCTCCTGCGCTCCTAAAAACCTTTAATATTAGTGTGAATGGTCAAGCGAGCTTCTTAGTTGCAACTGGTTTCTTTGCTTACTATTTTCAATATATGTTTTTAGCTGCATCTATTTATGCGATGATGTTGGGAAGTCAAGCTTTGATCAAAGAAGAGACAGACGGCACCATTGAATTTTTATATGCTCAACCTGTGACCCGTAGAGAAATTGTGACCAGTAAATTTGTAGCAAATCTCTTCGTTCTAGCTATTTTCTGGTTGATTTCATTTGGTATTTCTGTAGGGTCGACCTTGATTTACCGTCAATCGACTGATTCAGCTGCGACGATAACCAAAGAGCTTGGTAAAATTTTTGTGCAAGAAAGTCTGATTTTATTGTTTTTCTTAACACTTGGCTTTTTTGTTTCAACATTTATAAAGTCAAGTAAACAAAGCACCAGCGTTTCTTTAGGGATTGTATTTGGCTTTTATTTGATCGGGATATTCTCTGATTTGAATGACTCATTTAGTTGGGCTAAAACGATTTCGCCAACTCATATGGGGATTCCAAGTAACTTGTTAGATAAAGGCCTATCTAGCGGAAATATAGTGTTGTTGAGTATGTTGATTCTTTTATTCCTAGGCGGAACATACGCGGTTTACCAACGGAAGGATCTGAAGGTCTAGTGAAAAAAATCAACATTGATCAACTAAAATATGAGCGGATTTTAAAGGCGGCGTTAAATCAATTTGCGAAATACGGTTATCAAAAGGCGAATACAGATGATATAGCGAAAGAGGCTGAGGTTTCTAAGGGCTTGATTTTTCATTATTTTGGTAAAAAACAAGTCTTGTATGAGCGGACGATCAGCGATGTGATTGATTTTTTGATGGAGCAGTCAGATGATTTAGTGTCTAAGAAATATACAGATTTAGTAGAAGTAGTAATCCAATCTACTCAGCATAAAATAAAACTAGAACAAAAATACCCAAATCAAATGCATTTGTTGATTACAGCGTATGCGCAAAAGCAACGTTTACCAGAGGAAGTTCAAGAAAAATTAGCACATTACATGGAGCAAAATAGGGCGATTGCCCAACAGCTTTTGACAGGTATCATCGAACAACTACCAATCAAAAAAGAAGTGGCACAGCAAGATGTTATTCAGTTAGTCTTTGGGGTATTTAACCAGATTACTGTGGAAAGTCTTCAGCTTTTAAATGCTCACCCAGAAGTTACTGAGGTCAAACAAATGCAGTTTTTAACAGAACGAGCAGAGCTTTATATGAGAATTTTACAAACAGGATTTATAGAAAATAAAGCAGAGGATAAATGACACTCATTTATCCTCTGCTTTATTATTTGATTGCTCAAATTGTTTCATATACTGCGGCAAATTCTTACTGATTTCGGTCGGTAAGACAACATAATGCTCTTTGCCTAATTCCTCCCCAATCAAACTATGAAGGTAAACCGCTGCGCAAAGAGCCGCTTCTTTATTGGCAAATTGAGCCAGAAAGCCAGTGATTATGCCAGCCAAGCTATCGCCCATGCCGCCAGTTGCCATAGCAGGAGTTCCTAGTGGATTTCTGTATTGTGAATGGCTAGCATAAATTTCTGTTCGATGGCTTTTTAAAACAATAGTGGCTCCTAATGATTTTTGGCAAATCTGGTTGTTTTCAACCGTTTGATCGACAATTTCGAGTCCACTCAGCCGTTGCCACTCCATTTGATGAGGTGTGAATACAACTTGTTTCGGGTAGTTTAAGGAATAGTGCTTTTGAGCAAACAAAGTAATCGCAGACCCGTCGATCACCAACCATTGAGATGACTTTTGTTGTAGCAAGACCTGTTCTAGAATCTGCTGACTATGGGGTTCTAAACCTAAACCCGGTCCAATCAAAATGACATCTGCTGTATGTAGTAGACAAGTAAAATCTTGTGTGAGTCTCCAATCCAGCACCATCGCTTCAGGTAAACGCGCATGAAGAGGGGGATGATTTTTTTCTGCAGTAATGACGGAAGTTAATCCACAACCTGCTTTGACACACGCTTCTGCACTCATCATGATTGCTCCTCCGTATTGTTCATTACCACCAATCAACACAGAGCGTCCAAAGGTTCCTTTATGAGCATTTTGTGGACGAGGACGAATGACAGCAGTTAAAATTTCTTGTGATAATTCTTTCATCTGGGTCTTCTCCTTCAGTGATTTACTTTTAGTATAAATCTGTTTCGAATCAAGCGCAAAATATTACAGAAAAAACTGTTCCCGCCTTTTTCTTTTAAGCCAGTTAGTGGTATGATGGGAAGGTAGAATAATGAATTGGAGTGACTAAAAAATGACAATTGATTGGCAAAAAGAAGTAGATGCACGTAAAGATGCGCTATTAGAAGATTTACAAAATTTATTACGCATCAATAGTGAGCGTGATGACTCAAAAGTAACACCAGATGCACCATTTGGACCTGGGCCTGTAGCAGGCTTAAAACATATGTTAGCGTATGGCGAACGTGATGGTTTCGTTGTGAAAAACGTGGATAACTACGCTGGACATATCGAATACGGTGAAGGCGCTGAAACATTAGGGATTTTCGGGCACATGGACGTAGTTCCTGCTGGTGATGGCTGGGATACGGATCCTTATGAGCCTGTAATCAAAGACGGTAAAATCTTTGCCCGCGGTTCAAGTGACGATAAAGGCCCAAGTATGGCGGCTTATTATGCATTACGAATCATCAAAGATTTAGGGTTACCATTATCTAAAAAAGTTCGTTTTGTCGTAGGTAGTGACGAAGAAAGCGGCTGGGGTGATATGGATTATTACTTCAAACATGAAGAAAAACCTGACTTTGGTTTCTCACCAGATGCAGAATTTCCGATCATCAATGGTGAAAAAGGAAACGTAACGATTCGCTTAACTTTCAAAGGCGGAAACGGCGTGGACTATCAATTAATTAACTTTAAATCTGGCTTACGTGAAAATATGGTTCCCGGAACAGCAACGGCAGTTGTAACGGCTGCTTCAGCAGATGATGCAGCCTCTTTAACAGCGTCATTTGAAACATTTATTAAAGAAGAACAAAAAATTTCAGGACATGCAGAACTTTCAGATAAAACCGTTACCTTCCATGTTGTTGGGAAAGGTGCACATGGCGCTAGTCCACAATCAGGAATTAATGCTGCTACATTCTTAGCAACTTTCTTAAATAATTACAGCTTTGCTGAAGGGGCCTATAGCTTCATCAATACATTAGCGGAATTCGTTCACGAAGATTTCTATGGTGAAAAATTAGGTACTGCATTTGAAGATGAAAAAATGGGCAAATTAACAATGAATGCGGGTATTGTGAACTTTGATTCTGCTAACCCAGAAAATAGCTTAGTGACATTAAACTTCCGCTATCCAAAAGGAACATCAGCAGAAGAATTACAAGAAAAAGTGCAAAAAACAGTGGGTGAAAATGTAACGGCCACACAAGGTGGACGCAATCAAGAACCACATTATGTTCCAGCAGATGATCCATTGGTTGAAACGTTATTACAAGTTTACGAAGACCACACTGGTCAAAAAGGCCATGAACAAATCATCGGTGGCGGAACGTACGGACGTTTACTAAAACGTGGTGTGGCATACGGCGCAATGTTCCCAGGCTATACAGATACAATGCACCAAGCCAATGAGTTTATGGCGTTGGATGATTTATTCCGTGCAACAGCTATTTATGCGGATGCGATTTATCGTTTGGCGAAATAATAGTTCAAAAGTCAGTGACAAGCTAGGTGCGAAAATACACGTAATTGATTGTCTCATTTTAAATAAAAAGCACTCAATTCTGCTTGGTTTCAAGCAGAATTGAGTGCTTTTTGTGTATTTCAAAATTAAAAAAAGGAGCAAGAATCAAGAATGAGAAAAATCACTTATCTCATTAGATAGATATTGGTTGATAAGATCAAGTAATGGAGATAAATTTCGATTGTAGAGAAATCGTGTATCTACGTAAAGGGCATCTTTAACATTCTCAGTTAAAAAATCACTAGGGTTTAAAGCAGTATGCACGACTAAATCAATAGGCTCATCTATTTCATTAATACCAGAATAAAAAGCCACATTCACGATGTTTGAAAAATAATCTGTTAAAATGTGCAGCAATTTCGCCTCTATCAGTGGTTCTAAATCTGTACAAAAACTGATGTTGATTTTTCGCGAAAAAATAGTGGGGGGATAAATGACAGATAAAATAATACTGTAGTGATAAGATAAAAATGCTCTACTCTCTTTCGTTAAAGAAACATCCTCTTCGATTAAGCTCAGCATCTTATGGATAAATGGTTGCATATTTTTCTTATTAAAAAAATTCATTTTTGTATCGTTGATTACACGACAATTTTTAAACAAGATTAGATTCATGTGGGTGGAAAACAAATAATTAAATACAATAGTAGTGTTATTCTCGTTTAGTGACCCTAATGTTTGGGTGATAAATTCAAGAATCCTAATGTTCAACTGGATATGCGTATCACACTGATCGTAATCTCTCATACTGCTATTAAAATAAGCATAAAATCTTGGTTTAGTAGCTAGCCAAAGGTAGAAATAATAGAATTCTGATGTGCTAGGAAAAAGTGATTGGTTTTGCTGCATATCCGCTATAAAAGGCTTCAAAATCGGGAAATAACTAGTGATAGTTGGATTTACTTCAAAAAATTGACCACGCTGAGTACGTATCTCTTGAATAGCCAAAGTATAGTGGATTCTACGTTTGTCAATCAATGAAAATGGCTTAATTGCTTTTTGTAACAAACTTTCTGTTTTATCCATGATGACGTCTTCATCAATCGTTTTAAACGGCCATGTATTGCCTTTAAAAAACTCCCAAAAAAAATTCTCTGAAAGCCTCCGAATATTTGCCTCATTTCCTTTTAAATAATAAAAACCATTACGGATTTTTAAATCAATACCAAAAAATGCCGTGACCTTCTTAAATTCTTTGATTTTATTCTTTAATGTCGACTCACTAATGAAAAATTCAAGCGGGAAAAAATCTTTACTTACTTTATTATGTAAAATCAGCTGTGTTAGAAATTGTACTGGCCACATATCAAAAAGAATATCTCGATAATATTGACCAAATTCAAACGTGTTTTTAATTTCTAAAAAAAAGCCTCTTTTTTTATCTTCTTTTATCGAAAAGGTATTATTTTCATCTGATGTTTTTTTGAATTGATTCAAATATTTTTTTAAAGTTGTGTTGGTATATCCTAAAGCTGAATGTAATTCTTCCAGTGTCATCCAATCATTCTTAAACTGTAAAGTTTTCATAATAGCGAGCTTTTTCTTTGTTTCTGGCTCGTATAGAAAGTCAAGTAGTGTTTCTAAAGTAGGGTACATTTTACAGGTTCCTTTCTACAAAAAAAAGATAATTTTTTTTCGGAAATGAAAAAAAAAAATGTCCCTTTGGTACAGGAAACAATCATATAATTAGTATACAAAAAAAATATAAAGAATGGAAGTTATTGAATTGAATTATTACAAGTTGGGATATACTCTCTCTTTTTTTTGCCTTTTTCTCCTTCCAATAAGTAGTTTCGCCATAGAACGTACAGAAAATACAGTTGATCCAGTTTCACAACCGTATGCTGGTATCGGAGATACGAGAGGTATTGATTCTATACCAGAAGGTGGAATAACGATTGATGGCTTGTTTGATAATCCTGTTGGAGGTATCGGATTTACGATAAAAAACTATGCGCCGAATAACGCTGTAAATAATGGATTTCCCTATAGTGAAATTACAATTGGTGGAAAAAATAATTGGATCTCTATGTGGTCGTTAGAAACGAATAAATTAGATTTTTCGCAATCCTTTAAAGGAAGAATGTTTGTTAACTTTGGAACGAATCAATCAGATGGATTTACGTTTACGATGCATAATGACACGAACAAAACACAAGCATTGACAACGGCACAAAATAAGAAAACTGATGGACAAAATTTAGGTGTATATGGAACAAATGCTTCTTCTCAAAGGATTTTTACTACAATCTATCCAAATACAGATGCGATAAAAAATTCTTTTTCTGTGGAATTCGATCTATACAAAAACGGAAAGGAAAGTTACCCGAATGCATTCGATGTATCCGATAATCCTTTAGGTGAATTGAATGCTCCTCATTTAGCCTATACATTTCCCGGGAATTTAAATACGACTTATCAACCAATTGACAAAAGTGTTTTAGGAAATATTTCTGATGCGAGTGGTTGGTTTTCTTTAGGATTAGTAGGACGATCAGCAAGGATAAAACATAATGCATATCAATACATGAATAATGCTTTAAAAACAGATAATGTCCAAGATGGTACGTGGTATGAATTTAACTTCAACTTTGACTTTGATAAAAAAGAATTTACGTATTCGTTAAAAGATCCCAAGAGTGGTGAAGAGACATCGCGGGTACTGGTTCCTTGGGATACACTCTCTTCAGAATTAAAATTGTCAGCCAATGATAATAAAGCTTATTGGGGATTCACCGCTGCCAATGGAGCTAGTGAAGGTAGTGTGAAAATGGTTTTTGCTGATGCACCAGTAGAACTACAATATGCTTTGGATAATGACGTTTTTAATAGCGAGGGAGAAAATATTGTTTTAGAAACAAATGGAGGCAACAGCCAAAAATTTACAAAAAAAGGAGATGACGTATCCTTTAAAACAACTGCCAGATTACAAAATATATCTTATGAAACAACAAATTTAATTTATCAAGCAAGTTTGACTGCAAACCAGTTTGATCTAACCACATTAAAAGAGGCAAAAGTAAGCGTAAATGATCAATACCTAGGTTCATATGTACCAACTGTTGATACTAAGAATAATAAATTTATTCTTAGTATTCCGGCGACTGTAAAAAAAGGAGATTATGTAACTATTGACTTTAAAGTGAAAAGTACAACTGAGTCAGCAAGCGATGAGTTAGCTAAATTTACTTCCAGTTTGTTATTGATAAATATTTATTCAGGCAATCAAGATCTTCTTTCATCTATGCCAGTTCATTTCTTTTTGAAACTTATTACTGACCCAATTACAGCATCCTGGTCAAACGAGACAATAACAACAACCTTAACGAAAGAAATTGATCGAGCAGCGCTTGCTGATACAGATTACTTATTGAGATTTTATTACAGTGGAGGGACTGCTGGATCAATAATCCATTACAAGCTAGTAAAAGATGGACAGTCACTTGCTGATGACACGATAGCCAATGAAAGTAACACCTCTACTCAAAAGAGTAAGGAACTGCAAATACCAAGTAGCGCACTTGCATATGGAAATAATATAGTGACTCTATCGGTTTATGAAGACACTAATCCCAATATGATTATACAGCTTACAGCAATTATTACAGTAAATGGTTCACTACAAGTTACTCAGGTGCCGAATCTGTTGAGTTGGACTAATCTCAAAATTGGGGAAACAAGAGGGGAACTTGCTAGAGATGCTGGAAATACCATTGATTTGACAGTAACTGACAGTCGACAGCAGCAAGCCAAAGATTGGTACCTCAGCATTGCTACAGTTACTACAGACCCAACAGCGTTAATTAGTAGCAATTTCGTATGGAAAACACCAAACGGACCCAGTCAACAAATTCCAGACAAGCAGTCTGGTAATTCATTAACAATCATGGACGCGACAACTGCTTCACTGAATCGCTTATACGACTATCAAATACATTTCACAAATACAGAAGGCGTACTACTCAAAAATACCGAGTATCTTGCAATCGGTACTTACAAGAACAAGCAAACAATTCAGTGGACATTGAATCAAGTGCTTATGCCTGACTAAGAGCGCGACAATTGAAGGAAAGAAAAATTGAAAATAGAGTGAGGGAAACGATGAAAAGAAGAATATATATCATAGCTACCTTTGCTATTATGCACGCATTAAGCTCAAGCCAGCTAGTATCTGCAGAGGAGGTTATTGATCAAACAAAGGAGACACCAATTATTATTACTGTGATTGATAATGATGATGGAACAGGTGTCGATCCATTAGATCCAACAGATCCTACTCAAAAAAATCTATTGTTAGAAACTGTGCCGAAAAACTATCAATTTAAGACGAAATTACAAGGACAAACAGTTACAGCAGCAGCGAAATCGCAGGAAACCTTGGCCGTATTTAATGACCGAATCAAGCGAGAATGGTCGGTCAAGGCACAGGTAGTAGATAATCAATTGCGTATTGTTCGTTCCAATGAACAACTGACAGTGACAAGTTTCAAAATAAATCAAACTGAACTTGTAGGTACAGGCGCAACAGGGATCGTTGCACAGGCAGCAACAAATAAAACGGCGCAGAACAATACGGGTGTAATTAAAACCGCGATTTCAGATTTAAGTATCGTATTTAACGATTTAAACCGTGAATTAATTGCAGGAGACGCATTGGAAGGAACGATCAGTTATAAACTGTATAACACACCAAATGCACAATAAAAATGTAAGGACGATGTTTAAATGAAGATGACCTATTACCGCATATTATTTGTGGGCTGTTTATGCTGTCTGCCGGTAGTGTCTGGTCACACAAAACAAGGGCATGCACAAGAAACAACTAGCACTGAAATGGGGTACCACATTTATGCCATTTTACCAGAAAATCAACAAAATCCAGACAATTCATTTTTTGATTTACGAATGACACCTGGGCAGGAGCAGACCATTGAAGTTGCTATTGTCAACGTCTCGTCGCAAGAGCAGACTTTTACGCTAGAAATCAACCAAGCTTATACCAATGAACAAGGCTTTATCGATTATTCTGACAAACAACGAACGCAAGAAACAAACAAAGAATTAACGATTGACCAAATTGCTACGTATAAGAAAACCGTGATGATACAAAAACAACATACTGAAAAAGTTCCCATTACACTGAAAATGCCAAAGGAAGCCTATTCTGGTGAACTATTGGCAGGAATTAAAGTCAGTAAGCTGGAAAATCAGATGAATCAAGAGGGGATTACTAATACATATAGCTATCTTTTGGGACTGCGATTGACAGAAAATGACCAAATTGTGCAACGAAAGATTGGGTTGAAAAAAATTGAACCGACGATTGCTTTTGGTAAAGCGAGTATTGCGATTGATTTAATAAATCCCGTACGGGAAGCCTATGGTCACTTGACCTATCATGTTGAAGTCCGAGAGGCTGAAACAGGAAAGCTAATCAACCAAAAAGACTATACCGAGTTACAACTAGCACCCGTTTCGACCTACCATTTTTCTATCGATTGGGACGATGAGCATTTAGTAGCTGGTAACTATAAATTAAAACTAATAATCACAGACAAAAAAGAGAATAGCTGGACCTACCATAGAAAATTTTCTATCAGTCCCAATTCAGCTGAACAAGTTAATACAATGGTTGCTGAAAATAAACAATTTCCTTATATAAGACTTCTATTAGGTGCAATTTTACTAGTACTCACTGTCTTAAGTGTTTTTCTTATAAAAAAAAAGTGGCTAGTTGTTAATCAGAATAGGAAAAACTTATGAAGAATAGAAGTGGTATTTTACAAATCAGCGAAAAAATAAAACAGAGAAGAAAGTAGTATCAAACTGGAGTGCGATAACGAGGACATTTTTATACCAGTTAAAAAAAGACAGAGTATCGTATTTAAACGGTTTAGTGATTAGTATGAACAGTCTAGATGAACGACAAATACGGAAGTCAGAAAGAAATGATTGGAGATAATAATGGACATTAGAACAGAAGAGAATAGAAAGTGGTGGGCATTTATTAATAAAGTCCTACTCATTCTTGGGGGATGGAGCCTATATTTGGTTGTATTTGCGCAGTGCTACAAAGAAATCGTTTTTTACCTCGATAAACAAGCAAATGGACTGATTCAATTTCTTTTCTTATTGACCTATTCAGGATATGAAATCCTGTGGCTTACTATAGGGTATGTCATCATGCTGCTGGGAAGTATGTTGCTACTTTTATGGAATCCTCGAACACGGAAACTTAAGCAAATGCTATCAAAACAAGAAATAGTTCTTAGTATTTTACTCATCTTGGTTGCGCTAGTTCCTATAGGTACACGTATGTGGTCGTTTTTCCTAATGGCTTTTGTATTCGCGTTTATGCTTGGATTCATCGTTTGCATACTTTTTAGACAGGAAGAAAACTTTGCAATCGCTGAAAATGAGGATGAGGCAGTTAGCAATTATTGTGGAACGGAAAAAAGAAATTAATTAGCTAGGAGAATTGTCATAATGAAAATAAGAAAACTGTTTTATGTGTTGGCATTTTTTATTGTAGTAAGCATATATCACTCAGGAGAAGTGTTTGCTGCCGATGAAAAAGAACATTTAGGTTACACGGTATCAATGGTTCAACCAAAAACACAAATCGATCCAAAACGAAGTTATTTCTACATTCAAACCAGACCAAATGAGCCGCAAAATATTGAAGTTCGTATTAAAAGTACGAAAAAAGAAGCAGTAAAAATTAAAATTTTTAGTCAAAATGCGATTACCGGAAATAATGGAACGATTGACTATACCGAAGAACTAGCAGATAAAGATGCCAGCTTAACTTCACCGATAACAGAAATGGTAAAAGTAGAGACACCAGAAGTCACCGTAGAAAATTTTGAAGAGAAAACAGTAAAAATAACAATCATGCCACCAAAAGAATCGTATAAAGGCGTAAAGATGGGGGCACTCGTCTTTGCACTGGATCAAGGCCAAGAAGCTAAAAATGGTGTGGCTACTGAATTTTCATATCGGATTGGCTTGATTACCTCAGAGTCGGGAGATGAATTTACTAATGGAGAAACATTGAACCTGACAGAAGCAAAAGCATCTATTAAACGAGGCAAAAAAATGGTGTTGGCTACATTACAAAATCCTGAGCCAAAAACCGTTGAAGGATTAACCGTCTCCGCAGAGTTAACTAAAAAAAACAGTGAAAAAGTCATCAAGAAAAAAAATGTCAAAAATTACGCTATGGCACCAAATAGTCATGTTGATTTTGAAATAGATTGGGGAACGAATACCTTGCCCTCGGGAAAGTACATGATTACATTAGCTATTCATAGTGACTACCAAGAATGGTATTTACAGAAAGAATTCACAATTACTAATCAACAAGCAAAAACGATTAATAAAGAGAGTGCCTTCAAGATCATTACGCCCAAGTGGGGGCAATTAACGGCTATTGCCTTACTATTTTTCACCCTTATAAACAGCTGCTGGTTAATGGCGAGAAGAAGAAAATGGGAAATGGAGTGGGAAAAACTACGTCGGGCAAAGAAAAGGGAACGATTAAATAAAAAGAACCATAAAGCTAAAAGTCAGAGGTGAGTACTGTGAAAAAAATAATCGGGGGTTGTGCGGTACTTCTGTTCTTACTTTGGCTGGTCCCGCCATATCAGGTAGTAGCAGAGGGAATAAATCGGACAGATGCAGCAATCAGCTTTGAAGAAACACAAAAGGAAAATAAAGGGAAATTGCCGTCTACCTATGTACCAAAAGTAAATACATCAACATCCAGGGGACAATTGCCTTTTACGGGAGAACTAGTGCAGTCTTTCATTTTTCTATTGGCAATTATTGAAGGGCTGATAGTTTGTCTTTGTATTTTTAGCTTTAAGAAAATTTACCATTCAAAGAAAGGAGGAGAGGCCGAATGAACTTTTTATGGGTATACATTTTGTGTGGGATAGGAGTTGCCTCTATTGTTTTTTTTCTTTTGACATTTTCTAGAGATGTATTTTTGATCAAACGGTTAAAAAAAAACAAACAGTTCTTATTACTGAACTTTTCATTTCTCATCTTTACATTTATTAGTGTGACGCTAGTTATTTATTTATTAGTGTTATTAAAGGATCAGATTCAATTACTTGGCTAACGAGAAACTAAATTTACACTATTAACTGCTATCAATTTATTCACTTATAAGAAAGGTGATAAAATTTTGAAAAAATTGTTTGTTTTAACATTAGTATCTGCAACCGCTTTGGGGTTTGCAACAATTCCGGCAAGTGCCGCTGAGGTCGATAAAGACACCTCTGATTTAGGTATCCAATTTGATACGGATGGTCCTGTAAAACCGGGACCTGGTCCATACAAAGATAATTTGGCATTGGTGTGGACACCATCCAAGTTTGATTTTGGGAAGCAAAAAGCAGTTGGAAATTCTTCTACTTATAATAATACAGTACAAGGAGATCAATTCATTGTCGTCAATGATGACCGCGCAGGGGAAACAAATGAACAAGGAGTAACAACAACGTCTAGCTGGAAAGTCACAGCAACACTGTCAAAACTTGTATCTACAGATAGTTCAACAACAGAACTGCCTGCTAAATTGACCTTTGGATTAGATGCACCACAAGCTTACACTATTGGGGAAGTAGATACGGAGACAAATGACTTTGCCCCAAACCCAATTGAAGGGAATTTAAGTGCACTTATCGATCCAAACAACATTGTGGTTGGTCAAAATGTAGCTCTAGAAGCAGGAAATACATCTGCTGTTGAAGTGTTAGGGAAAACCAAGACAGATTCAATGAAGGACGGTTTCGCAACAAAATTAACAGATACAAAGTTAGTTGTTACGTCAAGTACTGGCGCAGAGGGTAAGAGATTTAAAGGTGCCGTAACATGGAGCCTAGATAACACATATTAATCAACAGCTTAATTATAGTAAATAACAAAGATTGATGTGAATAAATTGATAGCAGTTAGTAGTGTAAATTCAGTTTTGAATGTAAGTATTTTATCAAAAAGTATGGAGGAAATTCTAATGTACAATATAGGCTATATAGACTTATCTGGAACTAACTCAGATCAGTACATAAATGTTTTGTCTAAAGAGTGTAAGTTGACACATTATGACGCATCAGTTTTTGAAGAATGTCCCGTAGACATAGATGGCTTTTTAATATTAGATGGAGATGGTGAATCATTTTTTCAAATTAGTGATTACATTTTAAAAATCAGAAGACAATCCAAATCATTTATTTGGATTGTCTCGCAACGATTAGATAACATTGCAAAAGTTGTATTTTTAAAAATGGGAGCAGATGATAATTTCTGTAAGGAACAAACAATTGAAGAATTCCACTTGAAAATTTTGAATTCATTGAAAAGAAAACAAGGAACACTTGAGAAAAATAAGCTTGAGATGAAGGGGATTTCTACAAAAGTTAAACGCAACCACAAATCAATAGACCTCAATGATCGCAAGTTAACTTTGACAATCAATGACCAAGATATTGAATTAACGAATATTGAATTTAAAATAATGGCTATCCTGATAGAAAAACGAAAACAAGTAGTAACGTATGAAGAGTTGTTTGAAGGAGTTTGGGGACAGAATTATTCTGGTGTTAACTACAGAATTGCCAATATAATTTTTCATATTAGAGAAAAAATAGAAAAAAGTGGGCTGAACATGATTTGCATAAAAACAATCCGCTCAAAAGGCTATCTGCTGACGTAATAATCCTTTATATTGTTAGCGTGTTCTAAGTAAGAAAGTATACGCAAAAGAGAATCTACCAATAAAATCTATCAACAAAAATCAAGAGTACAAGAAGTTGACTAAGCGAAAGAAGAAAAACATAAAAAATAAGCGTGTCAAATTACAAAAAAGGAGTTAGAGAGAAGTGAGAAAATTTCAATATATATCTAGGTTTATTCTGGTAGTTATACTAGTTAGTCAGATGATTTTTTCGCCGCAGGTAGTACAGGCTTTAGATAGGGCCGTTTTTGTTGAAGAGCTTGACCTAGCTAGCGAAAAAAATATGGATGTGACAACGACAAGAAAAAAAAGCGCAGAAGAACCCTTTGGACAAAAAATCAATAGTGAGAGTAACAAAGAAGAATTAAAAACCAATCAAGAATACAAAGTAGAACTAAGCGGTCCGGCAAACTTATCAGTAAGTTCAAACGGTACATATGAGATAATGGTAAAATCTATGGCAACGCCTCAAAATACGTTAGATGATGTTGTATTAAATGTTTATATACCTGAAGGATATGAATATGACGAGGTTGTTCAAAATAGTTATATTATGGAGAGTAATTACGATTCAGATCAAAGGCTTTTAACAATTAAATTGAATAACTTAGCTCAAGCGGTCGTTAATTTTAGCTTCACAGTCACACATGTTGATGATGCAGCTAAATATCCAAATATAGAGAAAACATTTTTTGTCAAAGGAACAAGTACTCCTTTGGGCAATACGCCTTCAGATGAAACTATCACAAAAATCATAGGTGACATTGACTATAAAGTTAATAAATCCTATAGCGTGCCGCCAGCTAGTAACAATCGAACGGTTACTTATGCTTTCAATATTGTCTCTGAAGGGGAGCCTTTAAATCAATTCATTACAAAGTCACAAAAAATTACTGATAAACTACCTATTGGTGTAGAAATAATTAGTACAAATGATTCATCTGGTATTTGGGAAATATCTGGTGATAGTTCTACAGGTATCGAAGCAGTGTGGTCCCGAAATGCTGATTATGGTCCAAACTCAACTTTATTAGGCGATCAGCCTTCGATAACTGTGAACTATCCTAAAGAAAATTTTCCGGATTACACGAAACCGCCTACTAATACTGCTGAACTATCATTAATAGATAAGGATAATCAAAATTATGATGGCAAACCAGGAAATGTTCAAAGTTTAGGATTTTTACCTACATCTGGAAGCACTCTGGGCATAGAAAAAAAAGCTTCAGACGGGAGTGGTAACTCACCATGGTATTCTGGAACATGGTCGAGAAAATTTGGTATATCAGGTAGCTATGGTACTAATACTGTGGATAAAATAAAAGAACTCACAATTACCGATTCTGCATATGAATACAGTAACCAAGAATTTTGGAATCATGTAAATCTGTATCTTCTAAATGTTAGCTTTAATTCAGTACTGCAGGTAGAGGATTTACCTTATACTGTTGAATATCAAACAACTGAAAATGATACATGGCATGTCGGGGCATCAGGAACAACAGCAAATAATACACAGTTTGCTTTTGCGACTATAGGAAGTATAAATTGGCAAAATGCTGCTTACAAAATATTTTTACCTAAAGATGAAATTATTGCGGGATTTCGTGTGAAAGTGGGAGACAAAAATGGAGAGGCGAAAATTCCACCTACAAGTCAAATCGATGTTGATACTTTTTTAATTCCAATCTATAAAGATTTTAAAACTAAAATAGGCGACGGAGAAAAAGACTATCAAAATACTGCAGCTATTTCTGGTGTTGATGAAGATGGACGAGACATTAATCCAGCAACAGCTGTTTTCGAAAAAAAAATAAAGGATAGTGTACCAATCGCTACAACAGTTAAAGCGCCGAGTAGTTTTAAAACGGGTGATTCAGTGTACTATACTGCCTATATAAATAATCTAAGTCCAACCGATAGTTATAATGAAGGGCGTATGAAAGTTGTATTGCCTACAGGAGTGTTTTTGGATACTACAAAAACAATTGAGCGAGTTTCAGCATATTTACCAGCGCCATATCTTGACATAGAAATACCCAAGATTGGTAAAGGAGTATCCGTAACAACTGATTTTATAGGTGGTCAGAATGAAACAGAACCTGTGCAACAAGTTGTTTGTTTCAATTTTAATCCACCACTTCCTTTAACTAGAGGAGCTGGGCTAGCTTCTGACAGATGGGCAGAGGGGTTTGGGTATACTATTCCAGTTACCATAACTAATAGTGCATATAAGGCAAATAAAACTGGAGCGAAAGTTGAGTCATGGGCGTACATTGAAGACCCACTTTATGACCAAGTTCCAAATGCTAATTTTAGAACATATATTACCGATGATAGTAATGATTTTGATTTGAATCGTGATAAGATAGCGTATAGTTCAGCGAATTCTCAAGTGCAGTCCAGTGGTGGTCTTTTACTTACGAAGCTGAGTAAAGCTGATTCTGATCTGGAATATCAGATAGATAGTCAGCTTGAAGTTGGAGAACAGGGTAGTTGGAAATTGTTGATTGAAAATACATTAGCGGGAACTGTGACTGACTTGAAATTATTTGATAAACTACCTCAAGCTGAATTCGAAACAAAATTAGCCGGCCCAATAATTTCGAGTAATACGAATGTTAAGATTGAATACTCGAGTAACGCAAGTGATTATGATACTGGTGATTGGACAAACAATTGGAAGGATGCAACGGCTTTTAGGATCTCTCTTGATCAATTAGAAATTGATTCTTCTCTAAAAATCATAGTACCAACAAAAATTCCATCAAGTGCCAGAGCAAATCAAAAAATAAAGAATAGCTTTTCTACTAGTTTGAGCTTCAACAATAAAAATATTTCTTTTGTATCAAATGAGGCGAGTATGGCTGTCAAAAACTTTCCAGGTAAGATTTTATTAGAAAAAATAGATAAAGACACTAAAAATACTTTACAAGGCGCTGTTTTTGAACTCCAAAATAAAAACGGTGAAATAGTGCAAAGCAACTTAATGACTAACGAATCAGGGGAGCTAGTGGTTAATGGTCTTGCTCCTGGTGACTATCAATTTATAGAGCAAAAAGCACCTGTTGGCTATGAATTGGATCAAACGCCATTAACATTTACGATTGAAAAAGGACAAACAGTAGCGTCTAAGATTTCTGCAGTAAACAAGAGAACAAAAGGGAGTATTTTACTGGAAAAAGTGGATGAAGATACGAAACAGCCATTGTCAGGAGCAGTTTTTGAATTGCAAGACGAAAATCATCAAGTAATAGAAAAAAATATGATCACTGATCAGACAGGAAGACTTGTGATAAATGATTTATCTCCAGGTATCTATTATGTTGTAGAAACGAGTGCTCCTAAAGGGTATACGTTAAATAATGAACCAATTAGGTTTGAGGTGAATGATAAAACTCATCCAGAACAGGTCATTACAATTACAAACAAAGCAAAAAATTATGCTTTGAGAGTGATAAAAAAAGATAAACAAGATGATGCAGTTCTTAGCGGAGCGGTCTTCAACGTATATGATAGTAAAGGGACACTCATTCAAAAAAACTTGAAAACTGATAAAAATGGTGTATTTACTCTGGAAAACTTGAAGGAAGGTCAATATCAATTAAAAGAAATTACTCCTCCTAAAGGTTATCAAATTGATACAAAACCAATTGATTTTACTATAAGAGAAGGGAATAGGACTGTCAGTATCAATGTTTATAATAGCCGTTTGGAGAGTGCTGACGCTGTCCAAAATCAATCAACAAGTTCAACTCAATTGCCGGAAACTGGAGAACAAAAGTCGTTTTGTTTAATTTTTATGGAATTAACTATCATTTTACTAGGAGGAACAGTGATGATTAGAAAGAATAGCAAGAAAAATAAACTATAAGGTAATTTCTTGTATATGAAAAATTTTCGATAAAAGCTTTATCGGCAAGGGAATAAATATGCTCATGTCAGAAATTTGACGTATTAGAATCAAGGGTTTTATTTATTGGATTGCAAATATTGAAATAAGCTTTGCTTTTCTAATCTAAATAAATCAGAAAACCTGACAGACAGTTGTCAGGTTTTTTTCTGTACAATAGAAACAAGTCGTTAGAAACATCGGACATTTTCAAGTATACTTATAAACATACTTAAAAATAGTGAAGGTTTGTCTAAAGATAAATAGCATTTGTATGCAAGAAAAAATGAGGTGAGTAAATGATTGATTTTCAACACGTATCCAAAAAATATAATGGACAATCCGTCTTAGAAGACTTTGACATTTCAATTGAAGATGGGGAATTTTTTGTATTAGTCGGACCAAGTGGTAGCGGGAAAACCACGACCTTAAAAATGATCAATCGCTTGATCGAACCGACCGATGGGGATATTTATTTTAACGATCAAAGACTGATTGAGTACAATTTAAAAGAACTAAGATTAACAATTGGCTATGTGCTTCAACAAATCGCACTATTTCCCAATCTGACTGTCGCTGAAAACATCGAGTTGATTCCAGAAATGAAACATTGGAGCAAAGCCAAAAGACGGGAAAGAACGGAAGAATTACTAAGAAAAGTTAGTTTACCGCCAGAAGAATACCTCCATCGAAAACCAGCTGAATTATCTGGAGGCGAACAACAACGGATCGGAATCTTACGAGCGATTGCAGCCAAACCAGATATTATTTTAATGGACGAACCGTTTAGTGCCTTAGATCCGATTTCAAGAGGGCAATTACAATTGTTGATCAAAGAGCTGCATAAGGAATTAGCCAGCACCGTTGTTTTTGTGACCCATGATATGAATGAGGCTCTACTATTAGGCGATCGAATTTGTGTGATGAAAGACGGTAAAATCGTTCAAACAGATACGCCAGAAGCCATCAAAAGTCATCCGACCAATGAATTTGTAGCGCAGTTCTTTCAACATGAGCATACCAATTTGGAGAATTATTGTGCAGAAGATTTAGTAACCGCTGGATTTGTAGAGGATGGACAAGTTGAGAGTGATACCACTGTGACTGTAGAAACAGATTTACCAACGGTGATTCGCTTACTGGTAGAAGGAAAAACTGTTGTATTAGTCGATGAAGATGGTCCAATCGGTGAAATCACAGATCGAACGATTCTACGCTTTTTAGAGACAAAGATAGAAGGTGATCAATAATATGGGAAAACTGATTGAAACATTCATTGCCCGTAAAGAAGACTTTATTCAAGCGGTCGTCGAACATATCCAACTATCGTTATTATCATTATTGATTGCGATTCTTATCGCAATTCCGTTAGCAATTCTACTGACGAATTACAAAAAAGTCGCTGAATTTGTTCTGCAAATTACAGGGATTTTCCAAACGATTCCGTCACTCGCTTTATTAGGGTTATTGATTCCAGTTATTGGGATTGGCAGTCCGCCAGCTATTGTGGCGTTAGTGATTTATGCCCTATTTCCGATTTTACAAAATACCTATACAGGCTTGACTGAAATCGATCCTTCGTTGGAAGAAGCAGCCGAAGCGTTTGGGATGAATAAACGGGAAAAACTAATCAAGTTTGAGTTGCAGTTAGCGTTACCTTATATCATTTCAGGGATTCGCACAGCCACCGTTATGATCATTGGAACAGCAACACTAGCGGCTTTGATTGGTGCAGGAGGTCTCGGAACATTCATTTTACTTGGAATCGACCGAAACAATGTGTACCTGATCTTGATTGGGGCAATTTCTTCCGCTGTTTTAGCAGTCTTGTTTAACTTTGGAATCCATTTATTGGAGAAAGCCACAGTGAAACGAATTGTAGCTGCATTTATGGTGTTACTTGCTTTATTAGTGGGTTCATTTGTCTATACTCATCAAGAAGCAGAGCAAAAAGAAATCACGGTTGCAGGAAAATTAGGTGCAGAACCGGATATCCTGATCAATATGTATAAAGAATTAATTGAAGCAAATAGCGATATCCACGTAAACTTAAAATCAAACTTTGGGAAAACCAGTTTCCTATTTAATGCACTAAAATCTGGTGAAATCGATGTCTACCCTGAATTTACAGGAACGGTTCTTGAAACATTTTTGAAGGATAATAAAAACACATCGAATGATCCAAGAGAAGTGTACGAATACGCGCGAGATCAAATCAAGAAACAAGAAAATATGGATTATCTCGAACCAATGCGTTATCAAAACACCTATGCGGTGGCAGTCAAACGATCATTTGCAGAAGAAAATGGGCTGAAAACAATTGAAGACTTGAAAAAAGTCGAAAGTCAGTTAAAAGCTGGTTTTACACTAGAATTTATCGATCGTGAAGATGGGTATAAAGGATTGCAAAAGTTGTATAACTTGAATTTAGATGTGAAGTCGATGGAACCATCGTTACGCTACCAAGCAATCAATAATGGGGATGTGAATGTAGTAGATGCCTATTCGACTGATAGTGAATTGAAGCAATATGATTTGGTGATTTTAAAAGATAATAAACAGCTATTTCCACCGTATCAAGGTGCGCCATTGCTGAAAGCTGAAACGCTTGAGAAATATCCGGAATTAAAAGAATTATTGCAGCCTTTAGTTGGTAAAATCACGGAAGAAGAAATGAGTGAGATGAATTATCAAGTCAATGTGGAGCAAAAAGATCCGGCGACCGTTGCACATGATTATTTGGTGGATCATGGGATGTTGGAAAAATAATGGTTGATTGATGAAAAGGCACAACATAAGAGAGCTATCTATCTCTTATGTTGTGTTTTTTGTACTTTATAAGGTATAATAAAGGAGAAAGCAATCGCACTTAAGTGCGATTGCAAAAAAAAAGCCAGTGCGGAAACACTGACTCTTTAGTTGAGTTTTGACTAAAGCTCGAAAGTGTATAATATCGCCACTATCTTACTTTGGTCGGGCAGATAGTGGTCTTTTTTTACTCAAAAATAGAAGTGATAAAGAGTTTGATCCCTTCGACAATATAGTAAGCCACAAGCGTGACAACTATTTTTGAAGCGATATCTTTTAACAAATCTTTCAAGGACCGCTGTTCCTATGCAATAAAGTAGGACAAAAGCGATAAAGACATATCTTTATGGCATCAACTCCTTTTTCAGAGCTTCAGCCGTTATTCAACTAGTTATAGTATATCAAAAATTGCATTGATAGTGTATTAAATATTTTACAAAATAGTAACGAGCAAATAGTCAGCCGTGGAAAATGTTCATCTGATCGAATGCTACGGATTCTGGTAGATAGCATTCTTTCTTACTATACGCATTATTGACTTAGGCAACTTGATTTATCAGTTCGTGCTGATTGTTTTTGGCTTCAAAATGTCAAGTGACCGCTTAACATCTTGAGGTGTCGGCTGTTTCCTCGTTACTATCGTGGCTACAATGATCTGTCTATAAAAAAGGCTTGCTCCGTCAAAAGTTAGCACAAAATTGGCAGATCATTATAGCAAAGTGAAGTGTGATGAAAGAAGTTAGATTTGTGGTAACTTCCTCGAAACGATTATTAAAATTTCAAAAAATCGTTGCTCCATCGTAAAATAGAACGAAAAAAAACGGTTCCGGACACCTGCCGAAACCGCGCTAAGTACAATTAAGAAGCATTGACCTGTTTTTGTCGTTAAACTCAGAACATCAGAAAAAACACTAGTAATTTCATGAAATATTGAGTAAAATAAAAACAGTCAATGAAAATTGACTAAGGGCAACTTGTACATTCAGGTGTTGTCTGATTGTATAAGGCTCTGTGGGATGACGACCAATCTTCCTGCAGAGTGCCTTTTTATTTTGTCTAGCTGAACGAAGTTCGTTTGGCTAGATTTTTTTTCGTTCTATCTCATTCCATTTTAATTTAAGTGAGGTGGAGAGTCAATGGGGGAATGTAAGTTTGTGTGAAAAAAATTATCTAGAGAATTCATAACTATTTATTTAGAGTGTAATGTATAACTTTTGGTTTGTTTTTGATATAATGATAGATAATAAATATGTTGATACTAAGACAGTAACGTCTAACACATCATATACCGATTACGTAGCAATTTAACAAAGCATAATGAATTGAGTGATATTAGTGATTCTTAAAGTTATCTACATTTTAATTTATTTTTTAATAACAGAATTAATCCCATCTGTAGGAGTAAGCTGGGATTTATCTAATCCAATATTTATGCTCATCCAAAAGGTGTTTTTTGTATTATTAGCAATAGTCTTATTTAAAAATGATCTATGGTTTAGACTGAAAGAAGTGAAACTAAAGCAAACGATTATTCCAATTTGCATTACATTTGTATTTATGTGTTTAACATATCTACTTGTAGTTAAAATCTTAGGTACAGGTGTAGCTATCGGGAAATACAATGTGAGCTCTATGTTAATTTTAGAAGCAGTTCTTATTACACCATTTATTGAAGAGATAGTTTTTCGATATTGCTTTATTAACTCTCATAAAATCTATGTGATGATCATTCAAATGCTACTATCTAGTATTTGGTTTATGTATGGTCATGCGGCAGCTGCGAATTACAATTATATATTATTGATTCCTTACTTTGTATTAGGTGTTCTCTTAAGTTTGGTTTATATAAGAAAACATAATATTTGGTACAGTATTTTGGTACATGCGAGCTATAACTTTGTGATCATCGCACTCTCTGTAATTAGTAACTAGTAAAGTAGTATATGGTACCAGTTATTTAGTTGAGAGTGCGCTACAATAGTCATAAAAAGCTTCAAGATCTTTTTACGTTATAAAGATCTTGAAGCTTTTTTATTTGACTTTATACAACTACAGTAGGAATTTAGTTATTTAGCCACTAAAAAAAATAAGGATATTGTGATGGTTACCATGATAAACAACTCTTAAAATTTATTTTAGTTGTGATTAATTTAGTCAGTATCAATCATAATTACAAATGAAGCTACTATCAAAATATCAGGAAAAAAGGTAGGTAAATCTTTATAATGTTTAAACTATATACAGAAAAAAGCTGATGACTGCTTTACACTTTTCTCATAATAAAGTAATTTTTACCAAAAAGAAATGCAAATTCCCCAAACTTTCGCTATAATAAAGAAAATAACCAAAACAGGAAGTGTAGCTAAACATGAAAAAAGCAGACCGACAACGGTTGATCAAGCAACTGATCACAGAAAATGAAATAGAAACCCAAGACGACCTGATTGCACTTCTTGAACAATCTGGTGTCAAAGCAACCCAAGCAACTGTTTCAAGAGATGTACGGGAAATGAGCATCGTTAAAACGCATGGCTCAGATGGTCGAGTGAAGTATGCTTTATTCTCTCAACAACAAGCATCTAGCAGTGAGGAAAAACTAAAAGCATCTGTGAAAGATTCAGTGATTCGCATGGAACGGGTTCAATTTATGGTAATCGTTCATACCGATATGGGCGCAGCAGATGTCGTCACTAATTTTTTAGATGAAGTCAGTTATGAAGAAATTGCAGGAACGGTCGCAGGAGTGGATACAATCATTATTATTGCTCGTTCGGAAGATGACGCAGTAGCTGTTGTTGAACGTTTTGAAGTGATGATGGATTAAAATAGAACCAATCAAAAAATGAAGGGAGATTTGGTTACATGGATTTGAAAGCGTTACAAAACGGGTCAGATATAAGAGGAATAGCAGTAGAGCATGAGGAAAAAATAGCGAACTTAACACCAGCGCAAGTCGGGAAAATTGCAGTCGGAATGGTTCATTGGCTTCGTGATGAGAAAAACTTAGCTGACAAACAGCAATCGGGAAAATTGAGAATCGGTATTGGTCATGATAGCCGGATTTCAGCAGATAGCCTAAAACAAGCCTTGATCGACAGCTTTGTTGAGCAAAATGTCGAAGTCATAGACTTTGGTTTAGCGACAACGCCAGCTATGTTTATGGCTACGCAATTTCCGCAATATGATTGTGATGCGGCAATTATGATCACAGCTAGTCACTTACCTTATTATTTTAATGGCTTAAAGCTGTTCACTAAATCTGGTGGAGCGGAAAAAGCGGACATTGCTTATATCTTAGAACACACTGATGGACCTGCGCTTGTAGCAAAAGGCTCAGTAACCAAATACTCGATTTTAGAGGATTACTCTGCTGATTTAACCGATAAAATTCGTAAAGGCATGAAAACGACAGACGAGAAACCACTAGCAGGTTTTCATATTATAGTCGATGCTGGTAATGGCGCAGGCGGTTTCTTTGCGGAAAAAGTCTTAGCAAAACTTGGCGCAGACATTACAGGTTCACAATTTTTAGAACCTGACGGTATGTTTCCTAATCATATTCCTAATCCTGATAATAAAGAAGCAATGGCAAGCATCCAACAAGCTGTTTTGAAAAGTAAGGCTGATTTAGGAGTGATTTTTGATACGGACGTGGACCGCTCAGCAGTGGTAGATGCATCTGGTGAAGTCATTAACCGAAATAATTTGATTGCGGTCTTAGCGACGATTGTTTTGGCTGAAAATCCTGGTAGCAGTATTGTGACAAACTCACCAACTTCAAGCCATCTGAAAGAGTTTATAGAATCAAAAGGTGGCAAACAAGTGCGTTATATTTCTGGTTATCGTAATGTAATCAACAAAATGATTGAACTCAATGATGAGGGAATCAATACTCAATTAGCGATAGAAACAAGTGGACACGCCGCTTTTAAAGAAAACTATTATTTAGATGATGGTGCCTATGTTATTGCTAAAATTTTGATGTTGTTGCCTACCTTAAAAAAAGAAGGATCAACACTCGGTGATTTGATCAGTTCATTAAAACAACCGACAGAAACCCAAGAATTACGTTTTGAAATTCTAGCAGGAAATGTCCGTGATTATGGTGAACAGGTGATACGAGATTTAAGTGGTTTTGTCGGGAGTCAACGAGGGATGAAAATCGATCCTGAAAATCATGAAGGAATTAGGGTAAATGTTTATGATGAATATGGCAGTGGTTGGTTCTTACTAAGGATGAGTTTACATGAACCATTGTTAGTTTTACAAGTTGAAAATGATCAAGCTGGAATGAATCAAAAGGTTTTAGAAGAATTAGCAGGTTTCTTTGAAGGATATAAACAATTGGACTTAGCGAAACTCACTGAAGCATTGGGGAAATAGTAAAAGCTAGGAAAGAACAAAACGTTCTTTCCTAGCTTTTTGTTTTACCACAAACTCGGCTCGGCAACTGCCATAATCGTTTCTCCAGTAAACGGATGTGTCAGGTGCAGTTCATAAGCATGAAGCATCAAGCGTCCATTAGGTTTTGGATGATACAACGGATCACCAATGATCGGGTGCCCAATACTTGTTAGATGTACACGGATTTGATGCGTTCGTCCCGTTTCCAGAACACAATAAATAGTAGTGTGGTTTGTCTTTCGATCATAAGATTCAACGTCAACATGAGTAACAGCCACATCACCACGCCGTTCATCAATCACTCGTTTTCGTCGATCATGACGATCGCGGCCAATTTTTTTTCGAATGGTCATAGACTCGTTTAGCTGCCCTGAAATCACCGCTTGATAGCGACGATAGATTTGCTTACTTTCCAATAATCGGCCTAAAATTGGCAAAACGAAAGGATTTTTAGCAAATAGAATCGTACCGCTTGTTTCTTTATCTAACCGATGAACCACATATGGGACTTGGTTTTTAGGTGCTAAGTAGGCAGCTAAATGATTAAGGAGTGTGTCGTTTTCATTTGGTTGATTCAGGTGAGTTTTCATGCCGATCGGTTTATTTAAAATAATCAAATGATCATCTTCAAAAAGCACGTTCACTTTATCGGTATTCCCCAAAAGAATCGCTGGTATTGGATAATCTTCTGGCTCAAACTGTAACGTAACAACATCGCCGCTTTTCACAGGAAAATGAAATAAAGCGGGCTCTCCATTGATCGAAACATTTTTTCTGGTTCTCAAAAAGTGGCGTACTTTACGAGGAACTAACCATTCTTGTTCCAGTAATTCTCTGACTGTTTGTTCGTTAAAATTCTTTGGTAACTGGATGGATAATTCCATATGTTTTCCACCTTTTCAATAGCGTTCTCTCTTAGTTTAACAAATGGAAGGATAAGTTCAAGTAGTTAGTTGGGATTAAAGGTTCAAGTAAGGAAAGTTTTTTTGAGAAAGATAAGTAGAGAGTATGATGTTTCATTGTTCATCATTTGTGCCAGTACCGGTTCTATTTTTTTTTGTTAGTTTTTGTCTAAGGCGTTTGGTGATTCCAAGTAATGAAACTTCTCTCACTATGTTCGCCAAGTACTGTTCATCATCTACTCTGGCGAAGCCAGTCGTAGTGATTCACAGCAAATACCCACTCTTTGGGGAAGAGTGGGAAAGGAGTTAAAAAATGAAAAAGTGTTTTGTTAGGGTTGTTTGTTGGTATACATATATAATACAAACTAAATATGAATTTTTTGTGTATTAATTTATCTGAAACTGTAAATTTTTTCTAAAGAAGTGTTTAAGCTTCACACAAAATCATCAATCTAGTTACCGTTCATTGTATTGATCAAACGTTTCGTCCAGCTAAAATCGGTTTTTGTAATGGTATCATCTCCAAACTGTTTTCCATCCCGATCGATTGCATAAACGAACATGCCGCCTTTTTGTCCATCTTTTGGATTCCATTTTGCATAAGCGTAAGCCCGGCTTGTTTCGTAAGGTTCTACCGTATCATTCCAACGGTTGTGATCTTGTTCTTCTGGGAATGAGATACCAGGAAGAAACTGTTGTGGTGTGATCGATGTTTTGTACGTACTCCAAGTGCTATCTAAAGAACTAGCTGAGCGACCATAGGCTTGTACGAACAGATAATCAAAATAAGAAGCCGTTTTTTTAAATAAAGAGTGGTTATCTTTATTTGTATCGTAAATCAATAGCTTACCAGTATTAGAATTTGGACCTAATTTTTTAGATAAGGCTTTGAATGTACCGACTGCCATTTCTTCTTGTTTAGCAGTTAAACTAGACTCCATATCAACATCCAGTCCATCTAAATTCCAAGGCGTAAGATAAGTATCGATCAGCTGTTGAGCATAGGCTTCATATTCAGCTGTTGTTGGCGTAAAACCTGCATGTGGGACATTCCAAATTTCTCGAATGTCGATCGTCCGGATAACACGTGTTCCTCTAGCATGTAATGTGGGGACATAAGTGTCTTTCAATGTATCCCAAAATTTCTGTTGATCTGTACCAGGATTAACATAATGGAAAACAGAGACAATATCCACGCCTTCTGGAATATCTGTCATCGCAGTCACGTTTTGATCAGGTAAAGTTGAATTTGCATCGTGAGGCATGGTCACATCTCGCCATGTGCGATAGTAAGCCATCATGATGGGGTCTGCTTTGGCATTGCTTGTGCTGCCTCCGACGGATTAGAAAACAGACTAAAACTTAGTAAAAAGAAAAGCGGAATAAGTAAAAAGGTTAGTTTCTTAGACATAAAAATTCTCCTCTTCTGTTTTTTTGTAAAACGGTTACATTTCAAAAAAAGTGTAGCATAAAATAAATGATATTAATAATTAGAGCGGCTCTATTCAATGATCTAGGTAGCAATTTCAGGTCTAGTTGTCTAGCTTGAAAATTTTTCCAAAACAAAAAGAGACCCACTCTTTGGGGAAGAGTGGGAAAAAGGAGTTAAAAAATGAAAAAGTGTTTTGTTAGGGTTGTTTGTTGGTATACTTGTATAATAAAGGGAAAATATGAATTTTTTATGATCAAATCGTTTTTAAATAAGCACTTTTTTTCAATGAAAATAAGAACTTGCGATTTAGATTTCTACTTTAACCACTAAAATCATGGATTTCTTGATGGATTCTTAACCTTTTCTACATAAAAATAAAAGAAAAACGTGTTAAAATAGGCAAAACAAAATTCTCTGTGTATTATTCATGCTAAAGCCGTATGAATAACTGAACGGAACTGTGTTAAAATGGCTTAGAAACTTTTATATAAAGAGGGAGCACTATGGACTTTAAAACAATTATGGGAAAAATAAAAACAGGTTTTCAGCGCTTTTGGGCGTGGATCAAGCCATATCTGGTTCGTTTTCATCATTGGCGGAAGCGAATTTGGAAAAAATATCAAATTAATAAAATCATTTTACTATTAGGAATGGTTGTTGTTTTAGTTACAAGTATCTATCTATTTACTTTAGCTAAATCAGCGAATGTTGGGGCCTTGAAAAAAGGGTTGGAAGAATCAACTGTTATCTACGATAAAAAAGGCGACGAAGCCGGAAAATTGTTTGGACAAAAAGGAACCTTTGTGACGATCGATCAGATTTCTCCTTATGTCAAAGATGCATTGATATCAACTGAGGATCGAAATTTTGAGACCCATCACGGTTATGATATCAAGGGACTTTTGCGTGCGGTTGTTGGAAAGTTGAGTTTTGGGATGATTGGCGGCGGTGGCGGTGGTAGTACGATCACGCAACAGCTGGCTAAAAATGCCTACCTCACCCAAGAACAGACCATGACGCGTAAAGCAAGAGAGCTGTTCTTAGCAATTGAAATCGAGAAAAAATATGATAAGCAGCAGATTTTAGAGATGTATCTTAATAACTCCTATTTTGGAAATGGGGTTTGGGGAATCGAAGATGCCTCTCATAAATATTTTGCTGTGAGTGCGAGTGAACTGTCAGTCGGTCAAGCAGCAACTTTAGTTGGAATGTTGAAAGGACCAGGGATTTTTAATCCAATCGATTATGTTGAAAATGCAGTTAATCGCCGTAATACGGTTTTACAGTTAATGGTAGATAATGGGAAATTATCACAAGGCGAAGCGGATGCTCAAGCAGGTGTTGATATGGGCAGTATGTTAGCTGACAATTATTCTGATCAAAATTCAGACTACAGATATCCTTATTACTTTGATGCAGTCATCGATGAAGCTGTTAATAAATATGGACTAAAAGAAGAAGATCTATTGAATAAAGGCTATAAAATCTATACAGCGTTAGATCAAAATTATCAAGAAGCGATGCAGCAAACCTATGATAATGACGCCTTATTCCCACCAAATGCAGAAGATGGTGCAATGGTCCAAAGTGGTTCCGTTGCGCTTGATCCAAAAACTGGTGGTGTCCAAGGGGTCGTAGGGGGACGTGGGGAACACGTATACCGAGGCTTTAACTTCGCCACGCAAACGAAACGTTCACCTGGTTCATCATTAAAACCAATATCAGTATACACACCAGCTTTAGAATCTGGCATGAAACCAGACAGTATTTTAGAAGATAAGCCACAAGATTATTATCCAGCTGAAAACTATAGTAGAACAAATAGTGGTGAAGTGACAATGTATCAAGCGTTAGGTGAGAGTTTAAATTTACCAGCTGTTTGGACATTGCATAAAATTGGTTTAGATAAAGGATTTGAAAAAACGGAGAAATTTGGTATTCCTTTAGCGAAAGAAGATAAATATTATGGTTTAGCGCTCGGTGGATTGAAAACTGGAGTTTCACCATTAACGATGGCTAGTGCTTATAGTGCTTTTGCCAATGGTGGTGTTCAATCAGAAGCACATCTAATCACGAAAATTGTAGACTCTACGGGAGCTGTGATCGAAGACAATACCAATGCAAAAACGAAACAAATCATTACCAAAGATACCGCAGATCAAATGACCAGTATGCTTTTAGGTGTCTTCAGCTCAGGAACTGGGATAAATGCTGATCCAGCAGGCTATGTCATGGCCGGAAAAACAGGAACGACCGAAACCAATTTTGATACAGATAAAACCAATGACCAATGGGTTGTAGGCTATACGCCAGATGTGGTAGTTGCAACGTGGTTAGGTTTTGAGCAAACCAGTGAAAGCCATTATCTACAAGGAAGTAGTGCTACACATGCCTCGACCGTATTCAGTAGTCAAACGCAAGGTATTTTACCTTATACAGCACAAACACCGTTTACAGTAGCCGATGCGTATGCAACAGGCGGAATCGTACAGCCAGCTGGAGAAATTACAACGCCTGGAAATAACGATGCTTGGAAAGACAGTGTGAAAGATATTGGTGACCAAGTCAAAGAAGGAGCCAAAGATATTGGCGGTAAACTCAAAGAAGGCTGGGACAATGCCAAAAATGGGCTGAAAGACTTTTGGGGTGGCTTGACGGGAGAATAATCGGTTTGAAAACGAATCAAAGAATGGTACAATCAAAGAGAAGAATTTATAGAAATGAGGGAGATTGAATGAGCAATATTTATGATACAGCCAATCAAGTAGAACGCGAAATCCGTGAAATGGAAGAATTTAAAGCGTTAGAACAAGCGTATGCAGATGTAAAAGCGGATGAAGAAGCCTACAAATTATTTAAAGAATTCCAAACCTTCCAACAAGGCTTACAAGAAAAACAAATGCGTGGAGAAGAATTTTCAGAAGAAGATGCTGAAAAAGCCCAAGCTTTAGCAACTGAAGTTCAAGCAGCAGAAGTCATCAATCAATTGATGCAAAAAGAACAAGCATTTAGTTTGATCGTGAATGATTTGAACCGTATTATTATGACACCGATTCGTGATTTGTATAACGATTAAGCGATAGCGATTTAAACTTTAAAACAATGAGTGATACTGTTTTCACTCATTGTTTTAAAGTTTTTTTAGTATGCTTATTTCAATAACAGAGACAAAATAGTGCGTCGGAAAATAGATAAAATATTAAAAACTCTCCCAATTATCTCGATTTTAATGCTATAGTATTACTAAACGAAAAAAGAATTGGGGAACAAAAAGTATGATTGGTATTTATGATTACACAGTTATTCTAACGTATGGAAATGCAGTTTTTTCCATAGTCGGGATGTATTTGGCGCTGACTCAGCATATTGTTGAAGCGATTTTTTGTTTAGTATTTTCAGGTATTTGTGATATGTTTGATGGATTTGTCGCAAACACGAAAGAACGCACCAAGAGTGAGATGTGTTATGGGATTCAAATCGATTCACTCGCTGATTTGATTAGTTTTGGGGTGTTTCCAACAGTGTTAGGCTATGCTTCTGGTTTGACTCAGGGAATTTATTTGCCATTATTTGTCTTTTATATTTTAGCAGCTTTGATTCGTTTAGCGCACTATAATGTGACTGAGATGGAGAGAAAAGAGCACTGCGATACGTGTCGTGAGTATTATGAAGGCTTACCTGTTACGAGTAGTGCTGCCTTGATTCCGTTGTTATTTTTCATCGCAGGACGCTTGCACATTGCGTTTACATTAATCTATCCGGCAGCTTTATTGGTCATTGGGTTTTTATTTATTTCAAAAGTGAAAATCAAAAAAGTCGATCCTAGAAAGTTAGCTTTTGGCGCTTTTGTAGGAGCTGTAGTGGCTTTTTTTGTCCGTTAAATTTTTTAAAGGGGTAAATAGATGGAGAGACAGTTTAAAACAAAGCGTATTACTGAAAATAATAATTGGTCATTGAATTTTTTATACAAAAACCCGTTGGGACGTTGTTTGTTGAAAGTAATTATCCAGCCGCCACTTACAAAGCTTGCTGGAGTCTATTTGAACAGCTCACTTTCAAAAGGAATGATCAATCGTTTCATCAAAAAAAACAGTCTTAAAATGGAAGACTACAAACCTATGAGCTATACTTCATTTAATCACTTTTTTATGCGGGAAATCAAACCTGCTGCCCGCGTCTTATTTCAAGATAGAGGCTCTTTGAGTGCACCTTGTGATGGCAAAGTGACTGTTTATCCAATTAGTGACAAACAAACGTTTAAAGTTAAACATTCAGAATATGCTCTTTCAGAGTTGCTTGATAGCACAAGCCTTGCAGAGAAATGGCAAGGCGGATGTGCTGTCATTTTTCGTTTAACACCAGATGATTATCATCACTATTATTTTATTGACGAAGGGACGATTGTAGCGCACCAGAAAATAGCTGGTGTTTTTCATACTGTACAGCCGATCGCGATCCATAGTCAACCAGTATTTTCGACGAATGCAAGAGAAGTAACGGTAATTGAAACGAAAAACTTTGGTGAGATTGTCCAAATCGAAGTTGGGGCTTTAATGGTTGGAAAAATCAAAAATGTAAAAACCTCAGGCAATTGTCAGCGTTTTGAGAAAAAAGGCTGGTTTGAATTTGGCGGCTCTACAGTGATTTTGTTATTTCAAAAAAATCAAGTGATCATTGATCCAGAAATTTGGGTAAATACTGAACAAAATCTTGAAACAATCGTAAAGTTCGGACAAGTTGTTGGCAAAAAAATGGAGGAAAGTCATGAATAAATTGGCATTTTTGATGATTGGACTATTGTTTCTTTTGGGGAATTTTTATATTGGTAGAAAACTTCTTTCTATACTAGAACAATTTTCCTTTTTTAAACATCCACTAATTTTATGGGTAGTTATTGGCTTATTGGCACTTGCGTCAATGCTGACATTATTGTTGTTTGATGCTAATGTAGGGGGATTGGTCGGCAAAATTGGGAGCTATTGGCTATCATGCTGGTTTTTATCGTTGGTTATTTTTGGATTAACTGATCTGATTTTAACGATTTCAAAGAAAATCACCACAGTTCAAACAAAGACAGAACTAATCATTTGGCTTGGTTCAACCGTGTTGGTTGTTGTTTTATTCTGCTATGGTTCTTGGCAAGCACAACAAATCAAAACATCGAATTATCAAGTAACGATCGATACGTCAGCTAGCAATCAAGCGAAAAAAATAGAAGCGGTATTGATTAGTGATCTGCATTTAGGCTATGTTAATGATGTGAAGAAGCTCGAGAAAATCGTCACTAAAATCAATCAAATGCAGCCAGATGTTGTTTTTATTTCAGGTGATTTATTTGATGGGAACTATAAAGCGTTACAAGATCCACAAGGCATGGAGAAACAATTCAAACGCCTTTCCTCTACTTACGGAACGTATATGTGTTGGGGCAACCATGATGCAGGAGAAACGTTCGAGAAGATGAAAGCACTTGTTAAAGCATCAAACATCACCTTACTTGAAGATGAAATGACAGTCGTTGGCGAAGAGCTTTTAGTTGTCGGGCGAAAAGACAGTAGACCAATAGGCACACAAGATGGTAATAGAACGAGCGTTCAAGAACAATTCAAAAAAGTAGGAAACAAGTTGCCCAAGATTATTTTAGATCATCAACCTTCAAATATTGATGAATATGAACAGGCCAATGAGTTGATTCTTTCTGGCCACACACATCAAGGACAAATATTCCCGTTTAGTTTAGTGACAAAAGCTTATTTTACAGTAGATTATGGTTACTATCGTAAAAACGAAAATAGTCCTCAAGTGATTGTTTCTTCAGGTGTTGGGACATGGGGTCCACCAATGCGAATCGGAACCCAAAGTGAAATCGTCCGAATTGACATTACGCTAAAATAGTAGCTTATTAGAGGTTGGCAGTCGACTTACAGAGTCGAATTCCAACCTCTTTCTTTTTTTTGCTCTCAAAGAATAAAAAACGAACAAATTTTCGTATCTTTTTACTGACCGCTTCTTAATAAAATGATATGATTAAGGAAAAGAAATCGGGCGAACAGGAGGACCTTATGAAACTATTACATACGGCAGACTTACATCTGGATCGGTCTTTTGAAGGCCTTAAAAACAGTCCTAAACAAATCGCAGAAAAATTACAACAAGCTAACCATAAAACAATTACAGCAATCGTTGATATAGCCATTAGAAATCAGGTAGATGCGGTTATTTTGGCCGGAGATACCTTTCATCAAAGTCGGACATCTATCCGAACACAAGCCTATTTTATCGATGAGATGAAACGTTTGGATCAAGAGGGCATCCCTGTGATCATGTCGTTTGGGAACCACGATTATTATGTAGCAGAACGTTACTGGTTCGATTTTCCAAAAAATATGTTTCTTTTTCAAAAAGAACAGGTTGAGACGCATTATTTTATGACGAAGAATCAAGAAAAAGTGGCAGTAACAGGGTTTAGTTATGAGCATCCGTGGATCAATGAGGATAAACTTTCAGGTTTTCCTACAAAAGAGGCAGGAGTAGATATACATATTGGGGTTTATCACGGAGATACGACCAATAATGGAGCTCAGAATTATGCACCCTTTACATTTAGTACGATGAAATCCAAAGGTTATGACTATTGGGCTTTGGGACATATCCATCAGCCACAAGTAGTCAGTGCAGATCCGTTGATCGTGTATCCAGGAACACCTCAAGGACACACAAAAAAAGAACGGACGGTACAAGGGGTTGCCATTGTTTCCATAGAGGCAGGTCATGCAACGGTTCGATTTGAACCAGTCGCTCAAGTTTCTTGGCAAGTAGAGAAGTATTCGCTGCGTCAAGCTGGAAGTTTGCAAGAAGCGTTAAGTATTTTGACTGAGCTGATGTTGAAAGCTGGACCAACTTCTGGGCAATTGCTATTGAAAGAAATCCAGTTAACAGATATAGTGCAATTAGGCGAAGAATTCCAACTATCTTATGAAAACGGTGAATTGCTTCACTATTTACAAAACAGTTTACTGCAACAAACAAATCATTCACTATTTTTATTCAGAGTAGAGGTAGTAGCAGAAGATTTGACTAAAAAAGTTATGATCACTGCTGCGCCAGAGCTATTAAGTCAATTAGAGAAAAACTATTTACAACCGGATATCTTTTCAAATACATTACAAGAATTAGTGCAAAATCCATTATTTTCTTCAGTTGTGTCGATAAATGAAGAGTGGCGTGAGCGTAGTGTTGAGCAGGCCAATCAAAAAATCAAAGAAGATTTTGTCATTCAGGAGGATCAGACATGAAATTCGTTGCAATAGAATTGGTTGGATTCGGTAAATGGCAGCAACATAGGATTGATTTTTCATCCAAAAACCAATTAGTATTTGGCGCAAATGAAGCTGGAAAATCAACGATTTATCAATTTATTCAAGCAATGCTATTTGGCTTTCCAGCTAAAGGAAAAAGAAAAAAAGATTACCAACCTAAAAATGGTGCAGCATATGGCGGTCGTTTGTGGTTTACTCATCCAGTGTATGGTGAAGTACAAGTTGAACGATTTAAAGGTCAAAATAAAGGGCAAGCAAAAGTCTATTTTAATGACCAAGTGGGCGATGAGTCTATGCTAGAAAAGATGATCCATCCACTGACTAAAGAGCTATTTCAGTCTGTCTTTACTTTTCAGCAAGAGCAGCTTAGTCAATTAGAAAAATTAAATGAAGAAGCTTTGCAAACCTCATTATTATCTCTTGGCCTATCAGGAAGTCAACAGCTATTGGTCAGTAGAGAAGCCTATTTTAAGGACGCACAGACGATTTATAAGGGCAAAGGGAGTCAGCCACTATTAAATCAAAAGTTGAATGCCTATCAAAGCTTACAACAACGTGTAAATGATAAAGAGCAACAAGAGCGACCTTTTCAGCAGCTGCTGGCTGAGTTAGATAGTACTGAGCAGTTAGTAACAAAAGAACGTGAAACTGCACAAGAGATCAAAAGTCAACTAGCCTTGATAGAAAAACAGGTAATGAATTTACCATTATATGAAGAATTACAATCAATTGAACAGTCAAAGACGTTAACTGCGCTAAGTCGTGAAGAACAAGAAAATTTACTTTCAATTTATCAACAGAATCGGTTCTTAAATGAAGAATTAACAAGATTAAATCAAAGTATAGCAGCACAAAGTGAGACAGAAGATCAAACAGATGATTACCAGTTCTACTTAAAAGAAGAAGAACATATCCAACAATTACTGAATCAACGATATGATATTGATAAACTACTCTCTGAGATCAAGTGGATGACACAATCCTTACAGCAAAACCAAGAAGAGCTGTTTCCTTTGGAAAGAAAATGGGGCTGGAATCAAGAAACCCCGCCTCAGCTGTCGTTTGAAGAACAAGTGGTCAAGGAGATGAGAGATGAAATCGTTGCACGAACAGTCAAGCTGCAAACGACACAGACTGATTTAGAATTGTTGGAAGAAGAAATTGCGACGAGGGAAGAAAATTTAAGTACCTTTGAAACGGTCAATAAGGAGATGTTTCGAAAAAATCATCGCCAAACAACAAAAAAAGTTAATCTTCTTTTCTGTGGGTTTGCTGGAATCATTTTAGCATTGAGTTTCTTTTTACCGGTGCCGCTTCGATATGGAACGTTTATTTTAAGTGCAGGATTTTTGCTTGCAGGTTTATTCCCAGTTTTTTACCAACCAAAAGATACCTATGAAAATGAAAAACGACAATGGCAAGAAAAACTATCACAACTAGATTATCTGAACGATCAATTGCTAAAAATAAAAGCAGAAATGAAACGGATTCGTGAAGAGGAAAAAGACATGGAGCGTTTTATCGCTCAAAAAGTCAAGGAAAATCATTTAGGTCGAATGGATCAAGTTGAATTTTGGTTGACCTATCGTACTGATATTACACGTTATTTGATTTTGATCAATACCAATCAAGAGCTGAAACATCAATTAGAAGAAGACCAAAAACGAGCAGCAAAAATAGCGGAAGCAACTGAGCGTTACACAGCACAGTTGCCGATCGCGGGAACTTCGTTAGCTGAAAGAATGCGCGTAATCAGCAACTTTGCAGACAAAATGGAAAAAGTTCGTTTTGCTCAAGAATATCAAGCAGATGCCTATACCCGCCAGACGATTAGGGAAGTCAAAGAAAAGCAACAGCAGGTGATCGATCAAAGTCGGCCGTTACTGCAACGTTTCCAAATAGCGTCGATCAACGAGATCCCAAATAAGATCCAACACTATCAAGAAACATCTGCTAATCATAGGCGAAAACAAGAATTGCAAAGAATGTTAATAGGTTTATACCCTGAGACGATTGACCCACAACAATTACCAAAACAGCAGTTGGAAATGTCACAGAAGCTCAAAGATCTCGAAAGTACTATTCAACAATTACAAGAAAAAGAGCAGAAGCTGCTGTATCAGCGCCAACAAATGTTGTCAGATGGTACATTGGATGAACTATATCAAGAACAAGCAGAACTAAAAACAGAGATAGAAGAACTGGCTTTAGATTGGTCTGCTCATCAATTAGCAGGACAGCTGTTAATGGATTTGTTAACTGAATTATCAGAACAGCAGTTACCTAATTTATTGAAAAAGGCAACGGATTATTTCAAACTCTTAACCCAGAACACGTATCGAGGGATTCAGCTAGACGACGAACAATTGATCGTTATTCGTGAAGATCAGCAGCGTTTTATGTTGCATGAGTTGTCCACCGGAACAAGAGATCAAGTGATTATGGCTGTTCGCTTTGCTTTTCTTTATCTACAAGAGCAACGTAGCCTATGTCCTATTATGATCGATGATGGCTGGCTACATTATGATAGTCAAAGAAAACAACAACTAGCACAATTATTTGCCGTTTTTTCTGAGCATCAGCAAGTCATTTGTTTTTCTTCTGACCAAGAAATGGTAAGCTATTACAAAGAGTTAAAACAACCTATTATGGAATTAGAAGGAGCATAAGTATGAAAAAAATCCGTGAACTAACAGTAGATGAAACATTTGAATTATTTCTTTTGATCAAAAATGCTGATGTACGTATTGCAAAAAATGGGAAAAAATTTATTGCTTTTACGTTTCAAGATACCTCAGGCACGATTGATGGAAAATATTGGGATGCCTCGGAAGAAGAAATCAGTCGCTTTACAGCTGGGAATGTGATTCTTTTAAATGGAAAAAGAGAAGTTTATCAAGGCAATCCTCAAGTTAAAATTATTCATATGCGGGTTGCACGTCCCGATGAACCGAATCAACCAGCTTTATACATGGAGCGAGCGCCATTAAAACGAGAAGAGATGGTTGAAGAAATCAATCAAACTGTATTTGAAATCACTAATGCTCATTGGCAGCGGATCGTTCGTTATTTATTGACGCAATATCAAAAAGAATTTTTTGATTATCCAGCAGCTAAAAGAAACCATCATGCTTTTGCAAATGGTTTAGCCTATCACACGGTTTCCATGCTTCGTTTAGGTAAATCAATCTGTAAAGAATATAGTGAATTAAATGCAGCACTGCTTTATTCAGGAATCATCTTACATGATCTAGGCAAAGTTAAAGAACTATCTGGTGCTATGACTACTGAATATACACTATCAGGCAATTTGATTGGGCATTTGGTGCTAGTAGATGAAGAAATTACCAAAGCTTGTATTGCGTTGAAAATCGACGAAAATGATGAAGATGTGATTGTATTACGTCATATGGTTTTAGCTCATCATGGCTTATTAGAATATGGCTCACCCGTTCGTCCGCGCATCATGGAAGCAGAAGTATTACATCAAATCGATAATATCGATGCATCGATCCAAATGATGTTAGGATCAGTGCGCCAAACAGAGCCAGGACAATATACAGATCGGATTTTTGGCTTAGATAATCGTAGTTTCTATGTCCCAAAAGATATTTAAAATAGTTAGGAGAGAATCATGAACCAATCCGTACTAACACTATGGTCAGATTTCAAAAAACAATTTTCAATCCCACATGACCACTATGAAGCGTGGGCTTTTGGAAATTCTCCTGCAATGGCGGATGAGCTATTGGGACTTGTCCTTAGTAGAGAAAAGACAGGGACCTCTTCGCTGCGTCTTTTATATGAGTTAGATTTGGAAGGCGAGAAACTGCCAGAAGTAGGGAACTACAGTGTATTATTAGATGGTAATGACCAAGCACAAGCGATCATTTGTACAAAAGTAGTCGATATTCTGCCATATGCTCAAATATCAGAAGTCCATGGTTATCTTGAAGGAGAAGGGGATCGTACGCTTAAGTATTGGCGCAGTGTTCATCAACCATTCTTTGAACAAGAATTAGAGGAATATGAATTACCTTTTTCAGAGGATATGCTGATCGTTTATGAACTTTTTGAAGTAGTCTTTGAAAATAGTGCAAATAAAAAAAAGAGATGAATTTCATCTCTTTTTTTATTTGATTATTTAGAAGACTCTTCAGTTTTACTTGATGATTCTTCTGTTTTGCTTGAAGAATCTTTAGATTTTTCTGAATCGCTTGATTTAGATTCTTTTTCTTTAGAAGAGGATTCTTTTTCTTCTTTCTTAGAAGAATCACTTGATTTAGCAGAATCTTTTGTTTCAACTAAACCAGCTAGAACGTCTTTAAAGGCGTCATCTTTGATTTTAACATTTGCTGCGGTTAAAACTTCAGATACCACTTTTTGAGTGAATGTTTGATCATTTTGTTTTGCTGTTTCAGCAATTTTCTTCAACTCTTTTTTGTAAGGAGCCATGTCATTGCCTTTTTCTTTATTTTTCACCATTTTTACGATAGTGAATGTTGATTGGTAACCAGTTGAATCAGTTGCTTGGATCGGTTCAGAAACTTCACCATCTTTTAATTTGAACGCAGCAGTTTTTACTGGTTCAGAAACTGTTTCAGTTTGAGAATCAAATTTGATTTTGCCACCGTCTTTTTTAGTTGCTTCATCTGTTGATTTTTCTTTAGCGATTTTTGCGAAGTCTTCGCCGTTATCTAATTGTTTTTTGATTTCTTTTGCTTCATCTTCAGTTGCAACTTGGATAAGTTGAGCTTCTACTTCTGGGTGGAATGTTTCCCAAGCAGTTTTTAAATCTTCATCTGTAATTTTGATGTGTGCTTTGATTCCAGCTTGATAAGCTAAGCTTTGTTTGATTTGTTCTTTGTAGCTTTTCTCTGTAAGACCAGCTTGTTTCAATTGATCAGCAAAGTTCCCACCTTGGCTTTCAATGCTTTTCTTAGATTCATCAAATTTCGCTTGAACATCTTTGTCTGAAACATCTTTGCCATATTTTTGATCAAATACTTTGAAAATGATCATTTGTTGAACTGTTTGTTGGCTTTGTTGGTTTGATTTCACTTGATTGTAAAAATCATCAACAGAAATAGTGCCACCTTTCATTGTTGCGATGTCTTGTGAACCGCCAGTACAAGCAGCTAAGGCAAAAATACTGAATAGACCTGCTGCAGCTAAGATTAATTTTTTCTTCATTCTTTTAAGCACTCCTAAGTTTGTTTTATTTTTTATTATGTAGAAATTAATTCTCACGGTTATTACTATACCACACTATGTTTCATAAAAGAAATACGTAAACCATAGTTTCAAACAATTTTCGAATTTAGGACACACTTTAATCTATAAAAACGTACGATTTTAAGGAAATGAGCTTAAAATAAGATTTTTACAGTGTAAAAAAACAAAAGTGTTTTATCTAAAAAAAGGGAATTAATTGAATTAAAACAAAAAAACGAGGATCGAATGCTTAAAATCAGCATGTTTATCCTCGTTTTTTTCTACTTTTCTATAGGTAAATCAGGTAGTTCAGACTGGATTTTTTCCACTTGTTCTTGAATTTGCTCTACTCTTGGTTCTGCTTGGAACTTAAATGTTTCAACATCTCGATTGATTCCATCAATGAAGGGCTCGATGTATGTGTCCGCTGCTGCTTGCAATGCTTGTGCAGATTCTTTGAACTGATCTAATTTATCTGTAAAATCCTCTTTCAAATCAGACCAATCTTCCAATTCATCTACAAATTTTTGACGAGTGGCTTTCCCACTTCTTGGAGCAAAAAGTAGCCCGCTCGCAGCACCAACGACGGCACCAAATAAAATTCCTTTAGAAAACTTTCCCATTATTGTTCCACCTGCTTCATAATTTTTTCGGCTATTTCTTGCATTGATTCTGAAGAGTATGCTGCTTGGTTATTTCCAAAATGAATCGAAAAATCGTCAGACTCTCCATACCGTGGAATTAAATGGATGTGAGAGTGAAAAACAGATTGATAGGCTAGCTCTTTATTGTTATTGATAATATTTAAGCCCTGCATTTCTGGAAAAGCTTTTTCCAAAGCGCGAGCAACTTTAGGAACTCGTGCAAAAACTTCACCTGCTAAAGTTGGTTCGTATTCAAAAATATCAGTCACATGCTCCTTAGGAACGAGCAAAGTATGACCTTTAGTCACTTGGGTAATGTCTAAAAAGGCATAAACCTTATCATCCTCATACACTTTATAACTTGGAATTTCCTGATTAATGATCTTACAAAAAATACAATCTGTCATGATATCCCTTCTTTCTTTATACTGTTTCTTTTACTTTACCATACCTTGAATTTTATTTGGGAGGAAAAGTTCATGAAACCTTCAAAAAGTTCGTGGTATAATAGATTCACGATAAAAATAGTTGGAGGTACATCAATGAGTTTAGTAATTGAACATTTAACAGGCGGATACGGTCATATTCCTGTCTTGAAAGATATTAATTTTGAAGTGAAATCTGGTGAAATGGTCGGTCTGATCGGATTGAATGGCGCTGGTAAAAGTACGACAATCAAAAATGTGATCGGTTTATTAACACCACAAAAAGGGAAGATATCCATTGATGGTGAGACGTTAAGACAACAACCAGAAAGCTATCGCAAAAAAATTGGTTATATTCCTGAAACACCTTCTTTATATGAAGAACTAACATTAAGAGAACATATTGAAATTACGGCAATGGCGTACGATATCCCAATTGAAGAAGCCTTTAAACGAGCAGATGCTTTGCTTAAGACATTTCGTTTGGAAAATAAATTAGACTGGTTTCCTGCAAACTTTTCAAAAGGAATGAAACAAAAAGTCATGGTTTTGTGTGCTTTTTTGATTGAACCGAGTTTATATATCATTGATGAACCTTTTCTAGGGTTAGACCCATTAGCAATCCACGCCTTATTGGAATTGATGGATGAAATGCGTAATCAGGGCGCCGCAATCTTAATGTCGACTCACATTTTGGCAACAGCTGAGCGTTATTGTGATCGTTTTGTTGTTTTACATGATGGTGAAGTCCGGGCTGTTGGTTCAATGGACGAGTTGCGTGAAGAATTCAGTTTACCAGGTTCATCTTTAGATGATATCTATATCGCATTAACAAAAGAAGAAAAGGTGGGGTAATATGTCTGGATTTTTTGGCATTCGTTTAGCACGCCATCTGAAAAAAATGATGAAATATATGCGTTATGTGTTTAATGACCATTTTATTTTAGTTTGCGTCTTCTTATTGGGGGGACTTGGCTTTTACTATTCTCAAGTTTTAAAAACACTACCCGAAAATTTTGTCTGGGGCAGACCGATCGTTGTGATCTTTTGGTTGGTGTTATTGCAGATTGGTCGTATTGCGACCTTGGCACAAGAGGCGGATAAAGTGTTTATTTTACCAAAAGAACCTGAGATGAATCGCTATTTGAATCGTGCGATGCGGTATTCAATTTGGTTGCCACTGATCGCCTTGATTTTACTAGGTGGTATGTCGATGCCGTTAGTAGTTGTTTCGACAGGCTGGGCTTTTTCAACATTTTTCTATTTTATTGTGATGTTGGGGCTTTTAAAAATCAGCCATTTACGCCTACAAAAATATGAATTGTATCAGATTTCTACTAAAGAAGCACAATTATGGTTTACTATTTGGTTGATCACAAGTGGTGTTGCGATTGCTCTTAGTTTATATGTTTTACCACTAGCAGGTCTTCTAACAGGCTTGGTACAGGTGATGTTGTTCTTTTTTATAATGAATAAAAAAGAAACAGCGGTATCGCTAGATTGGGAACAGATGGTCCAAAAAGAAAAAAATCGCATGCATCGAATTTATCAATTTATCCATTTGTTTACAGATGTACCAGAAATTTCAAGCAGTGTAAAACGTCGGAAGTACCTAGATCCGTTGTTGAGCAACATTAAAAAAACTAGTCAGAATACGTACTTATATTTGTATGCTCGTAGTTTACTAAGAGGCTCTGAATATAGCGGCTTATTTATTCGTTTAGTATTAGTGGGCGGAGTGATTTTATTTTTCCTTAAAGAGTTTTGGATCTCATTGGGGGTTTCTGTGCTATTTATCTATTTGATCGGCTTTCAGTTGATTCCAATCTATACGCAGTTTGATTATATGGTGATGACACACTTGTACCCGGTACCAAATGAACAAAAGAAACAGGCGGTCAGTAAACTGGTAACAGTCTTGTTATTAGCCGCAGCCATTTTATTTAGTGTATTTGTGTTGACAGCATTGCCTGATTTTAAAGAAGGCTTATTGGTTGTTGGCGCATTGCTTGTGGAAGTAATTCTATTTGCTAAGTTTTATGTCCCTTATCGTTTGAAGAAAATGGAGGTTTAATGATGCACATTTTATGGAATGATCAAATTGTTGAACGTGAAGCAGTAAAAATCGATATAGAAGATCGTGGTTATCAGTACGGTGACGGACTCTATGAAGTCGTTCGTGTCTATAATGGGCATTTGTACATGATGGAAGAGCATTTAAATCGTTTATGGGACGGTGCTGAAAAAATTAGAATGCAGTTGCCGTTTACAAAAGAAGAATTGACAATTAATTTAAAGAAATTAGTTGAAATTGAAGGAATCAAAGAAGGCAAGTTGTACTTTCAAGTAACACGAGGCATTGATGCACCAAGAAATCATGCGCTGCCAGATCCAGAAAAAGTTAAAGGTGTCTTAACGGCTAATATTAGAGCGTATGAGCGTCCTTTACAAAAAATGGAAGAAGGGATTACCGTTGCGGTTGTGCCAGATACCCGCTGGCTACATTGTGATATCAAGTCATTGAGCTTATTAGGTAATGTGTTGTCATTAGATGATGCCCGCCGCCAAGGTTTTGATGATGCAGTGCTAGTTCGCGATGATAAAGTAACAGAAGCTTCAGCAGCCAATTTCTGGGTAGTCAAAGACGGAACGGTATATACTCATCCTGACGGTAACTTGATTCTACCCGGAATTACGAAGAAAAAAATTCTAGAGTTAGCGAGAGAGTTAAACATTCCCGTAAAAGAAGAAGCTGTGTATGAAGAAGAACTATTTACAGCAGACGAATGTTTTGTGTCAGGATCATTGACGGAAATTGTTCCAGTAGTAAAAGTAAATGATCATATTATTGGAACAGGAAAACCTGGTAAAGTAACAAAACAGCTCTTAGAAGCCTATATTGCTAGTGTTGATGCAACATGTGGAACAGTTGGGGAATAAAGTTGCTGACAAAAGAACAAGAGAGATGCTTGACGAAGTACGCTATGGAAGCTAAAATGATACTTACTGTAAATAATTATTAGAAGTTGTTAGGATAGGAGATAATTTCCATGGCATTTCAGTTGGATAAGGAATGGCGCTTGCAGCCAATAAAAGGCGCAACTGGCCAAACTTTCATGGGTATACGTGCGACTGAAAGAGTATTTATTAAACGAAATACTTCTCCTCTTTTGGCTGCATTGTCTAAAGAAGGAATTGCCCCTAAGCTAGTTTGGACCAAACGAACAGTAACAGGCGATATTTTAACAGCACAAGAATGGCTAGATGGTCAAGTCCTTAAAGCCCAAGAAATCGGTCAAAGAAATGACGTTGTGGATGTCCTTTATCATTTGCACCATTCACATATGCTAAAAAGCATGCTAGGGAAAATCGGCGGTCAGATCCAGACACCTGCAATGATGCTTCAAGCATATGGCGAAAGATTGCCTAAAGAACTTCAAAATAATTCGTATCTTGCTAGAGTCTATCACTATCTGCAAGAAAATATACCAAATTATTCTATTCATAATTATATGGTCGTCCATGGTGATGTGAACCATCGAAATTGGATCGTATCGAATAATTATTTGTATTTAGTTGATTGGGATTCAGTAATGATTGCTGATCCAGCTTTAGATTTAGGTATGCTTTTAGGTCATTACGTTCCGCGGGCAAGCTGGAATAAATGGCTATTAGCTTATGGTATGCGTCCGAGCGAAGAAGCGTTAACGCGAATCAAGTGGTATGCGCTATTTAATTTCCTGCAAGAGATTCTTAGACATCACCAATCAGGAGAAAAACGGGAAATGAATGCTGAAATTTTGAAGCTAAAACGAGCGTTTGGGTATTAATAAACGATGAAAAGAGGATGACCTTTTATTTTCATCATTTACTTGAATAGATAGAGGGCAGCACAAAGCGATTATCGTTTTGTTCTACCCTCTTAAAATTTGTTATTAAAGAAAGGAAACACAAAACATGCGAATGAGAAAAAGACATGGAGCGGCTGAACTTTTAGCGAGTCATCCTGAACTAGTGGTTGATGAGCCAGCCAAATGGCAAGGTCGTTGGACAGAACGTTTTGGGAATGATCACCCTATTCATATTGAAATCGGTTCAGGTAAGGGACAATTTGTGGTAGGAATGGCAAAAGCACATCCAGAAATCAATTATATTGGGATCGATATGCAACTCAGTGTTCTTTCGATCGCTTTAGAAAAAGCGTTGGAAGAAGAATTACCAAATTTACAGTTACTTCATGTTAACGGGGAAGAATTAACACAATACTTTGCTGAAAATGAAGTGGATCAAATTTATTTAAACTTTTCGGATCCTTGGCCAAAAACACGTCATGAAAAACGCCGTCTAACGTTTAAAACATTTTTAGCAACAGACGAAACCATTCTAAAACCAAATGGCGAAATTCATTTTAAAACGGATAACCGTGGACTATTTGAGTATTCACTGAGTAGTTTTTCAAAATATGGCATGATTCTAGAACAAGTTTGGCTTGATTTGCATGCAAGCGACTACGGAGGAAATATCATGACTGAATACGAAGCAAAGTTTTCAGCCAAAGGTCAGCCGATTTATCGTGTGGAAGCAAGATTTCAAGCTGAAAAAACAACGAAATGATTTTTTGTTTTATTGAAAAAATAGAGCGTCTATCCTTGGCATTGCCTTGTTAGAATGGGTGCTTTATTTTTTTGTTTATATAAGGAAGGTACTTACATTTTAAAAACAAATTTTGAAGAGAAATTTGAAGAAAAACCGCGAGTAGAGCATAGAGGAAACAATAGGAGAAAGAAAGCCAGACTGGTATAAAAAGAACAGCTGTAGCAGCACATCGTGTAATGTGTCCCTACAACTGTTCTTTTAACTTTAATCTTTGATCCGTTTTACGTCAATCACAGTTCCAGTAAAGGCATCTGCAGTAAATTCATACTGAACCATAACGCCGTCTTCCAAACGTGAAATCCCGCCATTGTAAGTTTTTGAGTGGACTGCAAATTTTCGTAAAGGTTTTTTCTCAAATTCAATCCATGACCCTTCGATCGGACCTTCTTTTAAAAAGGCGTCTTTCACATTTTCTAAAACTAAATCAGCATCGACTGTTCGTTTCTTCTGATACCATAAAGTTGAAGCGATTCCGCTCACTATGCCTAGACTCACGCCGATTGCCAAGCCACTTTTAAAATAGCTTAATTCATTTTCTTCATTCATGGGGAATAACCTCCGCGTATTTTCAAATGTTCGCCAAATTTTTTTAGCTTTAGCTCTATTCTAACACATTGTATGAAAATATCGAAAAACAAAAAACGTGGGCAATTGAAAAAATTTGCGTTATAATGAATGTGAAATCATATGAAAGGAGTATCTGCCGTTTTTGTTTAAAAATCATGTTATTTTTTACAAAAAAGAACGGTTGAACCTGAAGAAAGTCGTAAACAGGCGAACTGGCAGATAATACAACAATGGAAGAAAAAACTTTTCAACGCATCAAAGAACTAACAGAACTACAAGGAACAAGCGGATTTGAAGATGATATTCGTGCGTATATGAAAAAAAATATGGCACCATTAGTAGACGAGATTCAATATGATGGTTTAGGTGGGATTTTTGGTCTAAAAAGAGCAAAAGAACAAGATGCGCCACGCGTTATGGTTGCCTCTCACATGGACGAAGTTGGTTTTATGTTGACACAGATCAAAGACAATGGATTATTCCAAGTGGTTCCTTTAGGTGGTTGGAATCCCTATGTCGTCTCAGCACAACGTTTTACATTAAAAACAAGTAAAGGCAATTATCCATGTATTTCTTCTTCAGTTCCGCCACACTTATTACGTGGAACAGGCGGTCAAAAACAACTAGAAGTAACGGATGTGTTATTTGATGCAGGTTTTGAATCAAAAGAAGAAGCGGAAAGTTTTGGCGTTCGCCCAGGTGATTCAATCGTTCCACAAACAGAAACGATCAAAACAGCCAATGGTAAAAATATCATCAGTAAATCATGGGATAATCGCTATGGTTGTACATTAGTTTTAGAAGCATTAGAAGCTTTGCAAAACGAACAATTAGGCCATACATTAATTGCGGGTGCTAATGTTCAAGAAGAAGTTGGCTTACGTGGTTCTAAACCTTCTGTTCATAAATTTAATCCTGATCTATTCTTTGCAGTGGATTGTTCAGCAGCCGATGATATCCAAACGAAAAAAGGCACATATGGTCATTTAGGTGAAGGAACATTATTACGTATTTACGATCCAGGAATGATCACATTACCTCGTGTACGTGAATACTTATTAGATACAGCAGCAACTCACAATATTCCTTACCAATATTTTGTTTCTAAAGGTGGAACGGATGCAGGTGCTGCCCATACAACAAATAATGGTGTACCAAGTACTGTGATCGGTGTTTGCGGACGTTATATCCATACACACCAAACGATGTTTAACATCAAAGACTTTGAAGCAGCTCGTGAAATGTTGATTCAAGTCCTAAAAGGATTGGATAAAACAACGGTTAACACAATCATTTACGGAAAGTAGAGGATAGTTTATGATTATTCCAACTTCTTATGAAGAACTAGCAAGCTATGTAAAACAAGATAAAAATGTTTTTTTCTTCACTGCAGATTGGTGTGGCGACTGCCGTTTTATCAAACCGGTGATGCCTGAAATCGAAGCAGAATTTCCAAAATTTCGTTTTGTTGAAGTAGACCGTGATAAATTTATGGACCTTGCTTCTGAATGGAATATTTTTGGTATTCCGAGTTTTGTAGTCACAGATCAAGGCAAAGAATTAGGTCGCTTGGTCAATAAAGAGCGTAAAACAAAAGAAGAAATTTCGACATTTTTAAACAGTATTAGCTGAAAATAAGACAATACTAGCAAACTGATTCAAGAGAGAAAATAAAACAATCGGGAGATGAGTACTGTGTTAACACAAACCTATAAAAATATTTTAGTTGGTGTAGATGGCAGTGATCAAGCAAATTTAGCTTACGAACAAGCGATTGAAGTAGCTAAAAGAAATAATGGACGTGTAATCGTCGCCCATATTATAGAAAATAAAGCCTACGCAATGATGGGTTATTCTTCTTTAAATGATAGTTTATTAGATCAAGAAACAGAAAATGCTAAAGAATTACTTGATGATTGCAAAGAATATGCAAAAAGCGTAGATTTTACGCAGGTCGAAACAGTTGTAACTTATGGTTCGGCAAAAGACGTGATGTGCCAAGATTTACCTAAGAAATATGAAGTTGATTTGATCATGGTAGGTCAGTCAGGATTAAATGCCGTAGAGCGCTTAATGATTGGTAGTGTCAGCAGCTACATCATACGTCATGCACCGTGTGATGTTTTGATCGTTCATCCTGAGCTAAATGAAAAATAGATGACGCATGTAAAATAGGTGAAGCAAGGCGTAACCGTTTTGTTTCACCTATTTTTTCTGGATAAAGCGAGTATAAGAAAAAATGTCATGCAGTGGATCTGTTTTTTTGTTAAGATAGGACAGGAGATATCGTGCATGGAAAGGTTTTTACGCAAGTATCTTGGAAAATGAGAAAAATGGAGTGAGGAAAAGAAATGATTTTTGCTTATAATAAGGAACATGTCGGCGATGTCTTGATGGTCATCGTGTCTGATGATAAAGGGCTAGATAATCAAGTAGAACGTAAAGGAAATGTAGCACGAATAAGTGTTGTAGAAGATGATCAAACCGTTGCTTGGAATATCTTTGAAGCATCTGCCGTTTTAGGTGATATAAAAGGCGTTGGTCAAATAGAATTAACAGATGAGCAATTGACTAAAGTGAATGAGGAACTTGCTAGAGCTGGATTTTCAGAAACATTACTTAATGAAATAGATCCAAAAATCGTTATTGGGTTTGTAAAATCTTGTAAAAAACACCCAGATTCAGATCATTTATCAATCACTCAAACAGAAGTGAATAATGGTGAAGTGCTACAAATCGTTTGTGGTGCACCAAATATCAAAGCAGGACAAAAAGTAGTTGTCGCAAAGCCAGGTGCTATGATGCCAGATGGTCTGATGATTTGGCCAGGAGTTTTACGTGGTGTAGAAAGTTTTGGCATGATTTGTTCAGCAGGTGAATTACGCTTACCTGATGCGCCAGCGAAAAAAGGAATTTTAGAATTGCCTTTTGATGCAGTAATTGGCGAAGCCTTTCCTGTTGGGAAATAAATGTACCTAAATCTATTTATTAGTTGTTAGGGACTGGAAGAAAACACCATGTGTTTTCTTCCAGTCCCTATTTATTTATTCTAATTACACTAAATCTATCTATTAAATGAGAATAGGTTGTTATGAAAACGACTCTTTTTAAAAAGTGATACCCTTAGATTTGCAACTTATCATTTTTTTAAATAGAATTAAAGAAATAGAAGAAGTATAAAGCATTTGGAAATGGAGGAGATTTTATGCAGACTCGATTTAAGGGGATGATACTTTTTCTTTCATTCATGACGATTTTTTCTGGTTGTTCGAAACTCAATAATGAACACGATTCGGCATTATCAACAGACATAGGGAAACAGCAAGAAGCTATGACGAATGTAACACCTGCCATTTATAAAACATACGAGCAACAGGCTGAAGCAATCATCGGATATTCAGAATTGTATAATTTAGCTGTCGAATCCCAAGAAGGAAAAAGGGAAAATGGCATGTATGTGATACCGGGGTTACTTAGTACAACAACACTTGAAAATAATCAGATAAAAACAATCGTTGAATGCGATTCTATGACACCACAAGGAGTCACGATGGCAGGCGATTACTTACTTATTTCTTCTTATTGTCATGAACATAAACATAATTCAGTCTTTTATGTGCTGGATAAGAATACACATCAGTATATAAAAACAGTGGTTCTTAAAGGCTATCCCCATGTTGGAGGGATCACATATGATCCGATTGCAAAAAATGTCTGGGTTTGCGCTCGCCATAAAGATCGAGCAGAAATTGTTGCGATTCCGATGGACAGTATAGAAAACTATGAATTAAAAAATACGCTTCAACCAATCAAGTACACACAACAAGTAGAACTACCACAAGTAAAAAGAGCGTCAGTCATTACGTATTCAAATAAAAATATATATGTCGGCTATTTTGATAGTCAATCAGATGGCAAGTTAGAACAGTACCCTTTGGATGAAAGAGGGAAAATGACAGGGCAATTGGCTTCGGAGCAAGTAATCCACACAACTATGGATATAGATAAAAGCAAAACAAATGAAACAATCGTTAAAGAGTTACAAGGGATTACGTTTGTTGAAGATAAACTAGTTGTTACTCAATCTTATGGTGCGTTCAAAAACTCTAAGTTACTACTATTTAATTATGATACAAACAAAAAAAGTTTTTTAGATAATGATATAGAGAAAGTGGTTGATATGCCGGCTCATGCAGAACAAGTGTCAGCAAGTGAAGGACAAATATATGCGATTTTTGAGTCTGCTGCTAAACCTTATCGAGAAAACGAAAAAGTATGGGTTGATCGAGTTTTAAGGATCGATACCAAAAAATTGCTTCAAGAATAATAAAATCACTAAAAAGAATATTTAGTAAAGAGCGAAACATTCTAAGCTAAAATTAACTAGATGGGAAAGTGAGTGTATGACAAAATCGTATGATGTGATTGTTATTGGAAGTGGGTTAAGTGGTTTGACGATTGCTTACGGACTAAATAAAAAAGGGGTGAGTGTTGCTATTGTCGAAGCTAACAAGTTTGGTGGAGCAGTTGCAAACTACGGTAGTACTCGAAAAAAAGAGTTGGTTGCTTTTGCAGAGCTAAAACTTACTGCACAGCAACTAGCCAAAACAGGTGCGGTAAATGAACTAACGCCCAACTGGCAGTCAGCTATGGCCTATATAGATTCACTCGAGAACACTGAATCACTAGAGCATGAAACAGCATTGCGAAAGGCTGGAATCGATACAATTTATGGAGAAGCAATATTTGTGGATGAGCATCATATTGAAGTAGCTGGCTCTCAATATGAAGGGGAAAAATTTGTGATAGCAACAGGTGCAAAAAGTAGAACATTACAAATTGAAGGTAGCGACTATTTAAAAGACAGTACTGATTTTTTGACGCAAAAAGAGTTGCCGAAGAAAGTAATTTTTATTGGGGCTGGGATTATTGCGTTCGCCTTTATAACCATTGCTGAAGCTTTTGATACAGAAGTGACTGTCATCCAGCATGATGAGCGAGCCTTAGCTGCCTTTGACCAAGAACTTGTTTATAAGCTGATTGAGTTAAATAAACGTCGTGGAATAAACTATCATTTTGATGAACAGCTTATTGCAGTAAAAAAGAATCGAGACAATTATAGTGCCATAACGGCTAAAGGTATCGAGTATCAAGCAGATGCTATTTATTGTGTTGCTGGTAGAATACCAAATATATCTGATTTAGGAATTGAAAGGATCGGGATTGAATCAGATCAACACGGTATTGTCGTCGATGAGTATCTAACAACCAACATATCAACTATATATGCATGTGGAGATTGTAGTAACACTTCTGTACCAAAACTAGCTACATATGCAGTTTGGGAGGCAGACTATTTAGTCGAACATTTGACCGGAGATGGGCTGAAAAACATAGACTATCCATTATCCGTGATGTCCACCTTTAGTCAACCTAAATTAGCCCAAGTAGGCATCTCAATTTCCCACGCCAAAGAACATCAAGATCTATATAGCGTTGAAACGATTGATATGACTGATTGGCTAGAATATAAAAAAAATAATGACGCTATTGCGTTAGTAAAAGTTATATATCAGAAAAGTGATAATAGAATAGTTGGTGCAACTAGCTTAAGTAATCAAGCGGATTTGTTTATTAATTATTTTACGATGGCATTGCATGCGGGATGGACTAAATCAGAGCTGAAAAAAATCATTTTTGCTTACCCATCATTAGCGAACGATGTGTTAAGAGCGTATCATTAAAATAATATAGAAAAATCGATGCGAGTGAAGGAAATTCAATCTTTGAGTTTTCTTCACCCTGTTAGTGAGGAGAATAGCACGATGAATACTCGCTATATCAGTCTTGACAATAGTTGGCATTCATAGAAAAACTTCTTAAAAGGAATTGCTTTGTTATGATTACGACGGAAAAATTTAAAATCATAACATTGTTATTTTTTTCTGTTTTTTTCCATATAATCAATCGTTGTAGGGATTATTTTTTGAACATATAACCAGATAATCAAAAAAAATATACTAGGAAATACTAAATTTACTACTGTATGAAGAGTAGCGTTTGTAATGAAAATATTTATAATCCCAGTTATGTAGCAACTGCAATAAAAGGTAAGTGCAATATTTTTAAATTTTAAAATTTTTAATTTAGTAGATTCACTTATTTTTTTTTTATACTTTAATTCATAGTTATCAGTGTTTATCAACAATGTAATCATCGTACCAAAGACACCTATTTTAGCTGTTTTATCTGCTAATAATAAGATATATGCAAGAACAAAAATAATTGGAATATATGAGATGATGTCTTTTAATTCTTCCTTCACTTTATAACCATCCATTCGCTAGCAGATCTTTTTTATGGGGAGTACATTAATTAAAACGAAGATGAGACATTTTCCTATGACTTAAGCAACTCGAATAAGTGGTGGAAACAGAAACAACTATCTCAACCTCGTTTTATGAGATAGATTATGTTCAACAACTAGCTAAACAATAAATTTTTTTCTGAATTGATCTACATAATCAGTATCTAGTTTTAATCCCTTAAGTAAATAATTGTCAAAAGAACCAAAATGCTCTTCTAAAACTTTTTTTGCATGACATAAATACGTTTTATCAACATTTAAAGCAAGTTCCAAAGCGTTTAGTTGTTGTTCAGTAAGTTTGCTTTTCAGTGAGTCAATGATTTGTTTATTTGCTGATTTTCTAGATTCATTTGTTTTTAGATAATCGTCCATGATACTTTGATCAGAGGCACCAGCTATTTTTAAAATAAGAGCAGCTGCAAATCCAGTACGATCCTTCCCGGCAAAACAATGAAATAAAATAGGTTGATTGTCTTCTAATATTTCCGTAAGAAACTTACTATAACCAGACAGTGCAGAATCACTGACTACAAGTTCCTCATAGGTTTCAAACATCGCTTTTTCGACATCACTTTGGTCAATATCTAACATTCCTTGTAAAGAAGCGATGCTAGATGAATCCTCAGATGCTAATATATCAATATTCTCTATTGTAATGTTGTTCATATCCATATCTGGCTGCTCTGAAATTTCTGTTTTGTTTCTAAAATCATAGACCTTTTTGATTCTACAATCGTCTTCTAAAAATAAAATATCTTTTTTCTCTAATCCAACTAACTGACCACTTCGATAGAAATATCCTTCTTTTAAAGTTCCTGTAGGTACGGTAATGCCACCTATATCTCTTAAATTTGTTATCATAGTAAACACCTTTCTACATAATTTGTATATGTAATAATACTCTCGATATTTGTGGATGTAAAATAAATAGACAGATGAAATAGTTAATAGCAGAGACTCTTTATAAAAAATTAATATTTTATTTTTATAGAAGTAAGATGAGTATTAATTATATTTGTAGTGTTAATTTTCATTTTTTTAAAATATATTTTAAAAAAACAAATGTTGATTGGTGATGAAATTCCTTGGGTATCAGTCGTTTTTATGATAAAAACATTTATTTTGAAATTAAATTAAAAATATTATAAAATTAAATATTAATATTGAATAGTTAGTTAATCAGATGATACTCTAAAAATCTAGGAAAGAGAAAACTTCATTTCATGATGTGATAATTAAATAACGAGTGTCCGGTTTTTATAATTTTTAGAGATAATGTATAATCTGAAATGTTTGATGCGAGATAAGATTTTCAATAACGTTTTAATAGTGAGTAGATTTTAATAAAAGAACATGAATAGTCTAGTGAATTATAAAAATGTTTGATTTAAAAATTACTTTGGAAATGTTATTGGAAATCAGATGCTATTCCATTTATATGTAATTATAAAAAGAAAGAAGATGAAAAGATGAAGAAATACATATATTTATTGTTAATTTTCTTTAGTTTTATTTGTTTGCCTAAAGTTGCCAAGGCGGAGGCGACTATTTTGCCGCCAGAACCAATTAAAAATGTTCGTTTAGATACGAATTTAAAAGGTAATCCTGATGTTAAGCTAGTTAATTTGAATTTATTGAATTCTAGATTATATACGATTGTCGATAATGATAAAAATTTATATTTTTGTTTGGACGAAAGTAAATACTATCCATCAGGTCAAGATTATAAAGTAGATATGAACGAAAAAATATCTGGCTCAGTACTATGGTTGATGCAAACTTTCTACGAAAATCAAGATACACAGAATTCTGTACCAAATGTTGAAGGATATCGTGATGCAAACGAGTTAACTAGATATGCTGCAATACAAGTTGTTATTTGGAAATTAACTGGAGGAAAATTTGATAATAAGTTAATTGAATCAAATCCTTTAATAAAAGATCTATACACAGAAGCGCAAACAAAGACCAATGATGATACCTCGTATCAAGAAGTGATCAACAAAATAAATAACGTTGAAATCAACGCAAAAGAGATTATTCCAAACGGTGACGATGGGACAAATTATAATTACTTATTGCAATTTGAAGACAATATCGATCAAGAAACAGAAAAATTACTTCAAGTAAAAGATGAAGAGATAAATATAGGGGTACAACTCTATAAGAATTCTAAAATAACCGATATTACGAAAGATACTACAATTAATAAAGACTACGATAAGCGAACAATCTCTATAGATATACCGAAAGACCTAATTGATAAAGATAAAGCCGATGATACGGTCATTTATTTTAATATAGATACACTGCTCACGACTAGACATCCCTACTATTTGGTATTTATTTCAAGTGGAGTTCAACCACTCGGTGGATACCAACCAATTGAAAGGACATTAACTACCAGAACCAGTATTGATTTAGATTTATCCGAAACATCTTTTTCAGTGTTGAAAAATTGGGATGATTCAAATAATCAAGATGGCATACGTCCATTGAATTTACCTGTACAATTATATCAGAGCGATAAACCATACACGCATACAAGTAACGAAAGCCTGACACAAGGCAATGAAACTAAATTTGGTGAGGTACAAGAGCTAAATGAAGAAAATGGCTGGGAGTATATCTGGGGGAACTTACCAATAAAAGATAATAATGGAAATCCTCTATATTATACGGCTAGAGAAGAACTTGATTCAAAATATGATTTGAGTATAAATTCGACTGATGAAGGAAAAGCTATCCTTTTAACCAATACGTATAAACCTGAAACAATTGACCTAAAAGGAGTCAAATCATGGGAAGATGGAAATAATCAAGATGGGATACGCCCCTCATCTATTGTGGTCAATTTATTAGCAGATGGAGAAATAATTCAAACAAAGAATGTTACAGAAAATGAAGGATGGGCATATGAATTTTCTGATTTACCTAAATATAAAGAGGGAAAAGAGATTGACTATACAGTGACAGAAAATTCCGTTCCTAATTATACAGCAATTAGTGATGGGATGAATATTACAAATACCCATATCCCAGAGGTAACAGAAATCAGTGGAACAAAAACATGGGATGACAAGAATGACCAAGACGGTAAACGTCCAACAACGATAACAGTAAACCTGTTAGCAAACGGAGCACCAGTTGACTCAAAAGAAGTAACGGAAAAAGATAACTGGACGTACCATTTTGATAACTTACCTAAATATAAAGATGGGCAAGAGATCGTTTATACTGTAACAGAAAATGATGTGCCAGAGTATTCAACAAGTATAGAAGGAACAACTATTACGAATCATTATACACCAGGCAAAACCAGTGTAACAGTAACGAAATCGTGGAATGATGGAAACAATCAAGATGGCATACGTCCCGACAGTATCAAGGTCCAATTATACGCGGATGGTGAAAAGTCAGGAGAAGAAGTTACCTTAAATGAAGGCAATAACTGGACAACGACTTGGACTGATTTGGCAGAGAAAAACAATGGACAACCAATCGTCTACAGTGTAAAAGAAGTAGGAAGTATCGAAGGATACAATAAAACAGTCAATGCTGAAAATAGCGGCAACATTATTATTACAAATACCCATATCCCAGAGGCAACAGAGATCAGTGGAACAAAAATATGGGATGATAAAAACGATCAAGACGGTAAACGTCCAACAACGATAACAGTAAACCTGTTAGCAAACGGAGCACCAGTTGACTCAAAAGAAGTAACGGAAAAAGATAACTGGACATACCATTTTGATAACTTACCTAAATATAAAGATGGGCAAGAGATCGTTTATACTGTAACAGAAAATGATGTACCAGAGTATTCGACAAGTATAGAAGGAACAACTATTACGAATCATTATACACCAGGCAAAACCAGTGTAACAGTAACGAAATCGTGGAATGATGGAAACAATCAAGACGGCATACGTCCCAACAGCATCAAGGTCCAATTATATGCGGATGGTGAAAAATCAGGAGAAGAAGTTGCCTTAAATGAAGCCAACAACTGGACAACGACTTGGACTGATTTGGCAGAGAAAAAAAATGGACAACCGATTGTCTACACTGTAAAAGAAGTAGGAAGTATCGAAGGATACAATAAAACAGTCAATGCCGAAAATAGCGGTAACATTATTATTACAAATACCCATATCCCAGAGGTAACAGAGATCAGTGGAACAAAAATATGGGATGATAAAAACGATCAAGACGGTAAACGTCCAACAACGATAACAGTAAACCTGTTAGCAAACGGAGCACCAGTTGACTCAAAAGAAGTAACGGAAAAAGATAACTGGACATACCATTTTGATAACTTACCTAAATATAAAGATGGGCAAGAGATCGTTTATACTGTAACAGAAAATGATGTACCAGAGTATTCGACAAGTATAGAAGGAACAACTATTACGAATCATTATACACCAGGCAAAACCAGTGTAACAGTAACGAAATCGTGGAATGATGGAAATAATCAAGATGGCATACGTCCCGACAGTATCAAGGTCCAATTATACGCGGATGGTGAAAAGTCAGGAGAAGAAGTTACCTTAAATGAAGGCAATAACTGGACAACGACTTGGACTGATTTGGCAGAGAAAAACAATGGACAACCAATCGTCTACACTGTAAAAGAAGTAGGAAATATTAAGGGATACGACGTAACAATCAACGCCGAAAATGTCGGCAACATTATTATTACAAATACGCATATACCCAAAAATGAAATAAAGGGTAATGATCCTGAAACGCCAAGTAAAAATAGCCTTAATAAAGATTATCCAGCAACGGGAGAAAAAAATAGTTGGATTTTCTATGCAATAGGAATACTATTGATAGTAATTGTGGGGTATGTAGGCTTAAAAAAGGTAAAATACCATAAGTGAAATGATTAGAAAAAAATACGGATCGCAAAAATTAATCCTTAAATAAGAGATAATAAAAGCAATATAAAGTTGTATTAAAGGTATAAATTTCAAATGAATGGTATACTTAAGAAAAAATTTGAGGTGAATTTTATGTATAAAAAAATAGTAACAGTAGTTGATGTATTTGGAGAACCAAATGGAGTATTAGCTGAAGTCATTACTATGTCGCAAAGAGAAAATTCTGAACTTCATTTATTAATTAACAAACCTGAAATAGAAGCGCTTGAACAACTGAATTATCTACCATATGATAGTGGAATGTATATGCCTTATGAATATGATATGATTAAAGAGAATGACGAAAATTATCAAAAAGATGTGGATAAGGTTATTTCGAAAGTCAAAGCCGAAGGCGTAGACAAATTGGTGACTACAATTTATAGTGGCAGTACAAAATCTTTTATCAATAAATATATCGAAAAAAATAGTATGGATTTAATCGTCCTAGGTAGCTATGATGAATTATTGTCTAAAAGAGAACTAGAATCTGTCGCAAAACATGTTATAAAGAATACGACTAGTAATCTACTTATTTTGAGATGATCCCGATATATGTTAAATTTAAACTTATTTCCGAAGCCTTCAAATCTTAGTGCTTTAGCACTTAGAATTTGATGTGATCGAAGCGAAGCGAAGTGATTGCTTCTGCTCCCACCGTTTATACGTATTCTTTGAGTCTGAGATATAACTCGTAGAGTTATGTCCTAGACTCTTTTTAGAGCTATCTTAGCTGTACTGATGAGGAGTTTTATCTGTAATTAGTTTCATAAAAAAAGATGTCGGTGATTATTCAGCGACATCAGAACGTGTAGATTCGATATATAGACTTTACTTACATTTGCTAGTCGCCGTTATATTCAGCAAAACTAGGCCCATTTGAACGAACTTTATCTTGTTCTCCTTCTTCTAAAGAGGTAAACAAAGTACTATCATTTAAAAAGGTATTCCAATCTGCATCCATCATGGCATTTAAATCTTCTATAGAACGGTGACCCAAAACCTCAGTATTCAAACCATCACCTGTAATGAAATGTCCATTTTCATCATGCTTCGCATTTTTTACTGTATCTAAATCGTATTTTTTACCAAATAATTTATCCCATTCTTCGCGCAATTTGTGAGCCATAGTGCATCCCTCTTTCAATATTTTTACTGTATCTTTATTCTACAATATTCTTTGAGTTATTCCTCCTATAAAGCTTTATGAATAAAGCAAAAAACTAGGCTGTATTTTTTCATGTAATTGAAAAGAATACAACCTAGTTTTATTTAACTGAAATTATGGATTTTGAGAATTATCTGAGTTAGATGAGTTTTGTTTAAGTGCGGATTGATCGATAGTTAAATCAACATCTACGCTTTGTTCTTTTCCATCACGATAGAAGGTAACTTTCATCTTGTCGCCGACTTTTTTCTTGTAAAGTGCGCTTTGTAAGTCAGTGACAGAATCAATATCCTTGTCATCGATTTTAGTGATAACGTCGTATCGTTCAAGTCCTGCTTTGTCGGCAGGTGTTGCTGTCTGAACAGAACGAACAAGTACGCCCATTTGAACAGTATCAGGAAGCTTCAAGATTTCTTTTCTTTGTTGTGTTGAAACATTTGTTAATTCTTCCATTGTGATTCCCAATGCTGGACGAGTCACTTTGCCTTCTTTTTCCAATTGATTGATGATGCTTACTACATCATTACTTGGAATCGCAAAGCCCATACCTTCAACACTGACTTGGCTTTCAGATTGAACGATTTTAACTGAGTTGATCCCAATCACTTGCCCTTCAATATTTACTAAAGGACCACCGGAATTTCCTGGGTTGATCGCTGCATCTGTTTGGATGGCATTAATATTGATCGCTTGCCCATTGTTTTCATTTTGGATATTTCTGTTTAATGAAGAAATGATCCCTTGCGTTACGGAGTTCGCATATGCTGAACCTAATGGAGAACCGATCGCTAAAGCTGGTTCACCGATTTTCAAGTTATCAGAATTGCCGAATTCAGCAATTGAATCCACTTTATCAGAAGAAATCTTGATTACGGCAAGGTCAGTATAAGAATCTGTACCAACTAATTCGCCTTCAACTTTAGTCCCGTCGTGTAAAACAACTTCTAATCCTTTAGCTTGATCTACCACGTGATTATTTGTGACTACGTAAGCAGTTTTACCATCTTTTTTGTAGATAACGCCACTACCTTCACTAGCAGCTTGTAAGTCACTACCATCAGACTCAGCATCATCAGAGCCACTACCATCATTTCCGCCAAAGATACTGCCAAAACCACTAGCATCGCTGTTTTGACTAGGGCTTTGTAAATTGATAACAGAAACAACAGAATCTTTCACTTTATCCACAGCCTTCGTAACATCACTATTTACGTCTAAACTAACATTGGTTACTTTCGTATCCCCTTTATTATCTTTTACCGAATTTGTTGTTGTGCTTGAATTAGATGAGGATGGATTTTGGCCCATGATGGCATACGCACCACCAAAAGCAAGCGCACCACCAAGTAAGCCCCCAACTAAACCAATCCCAAATTTCTTGAACAAGCTGTTTTGTTTTTTATCTGAATTAGGTGTAACATCTTTTTTTTGCATACAAGCAACCTCCTATTTAATTATCATTATTTATTATATTTAGTATAGTCTTTCAAGACACCTTTAGTCTACCTAATAGCTTTGAATTTTTTATGAACAAGTTTGGGAGAAAAACAGATACAAATCATGAAAAATCGGATTATAGAAATACTTATACACATGAAAGTGTGAAAAACTTTTGAAAAACAGAGGAAAAGTGCTGTGAAAAAGTTATCCACAAAATGTGGATAATGTGGATAAATAAATGGGAATATGTGTTTGTATCTCAAAATACTATGAAATAAAGGAAAAATAGACATCAACCTGTGGATAAGTCTGTGCATATGTGCATAACTTTGTGGGAAAGTATGTGGAAGAGTCAAAACATTCATGATAAACTTGTTAACAAGTGAAACAATTAAATCGAAAGAGACGTGAATCTGTTGAAAATAAAAATTATTACTGTGGGAAAACTGAAAGAGAAATATCTAGTTCAAGGAATCAATGAATATTTAAAACGTCTACAAAGCTATGCAAAAGTTGAAGTCATTGAAGTGGCAGATGAAAAAGCACCAGAAAATTTAAGTGACGCAGAGATGCTACAAGTTAAAGGAAAAGAAGGCGAACGAATTTTAGCCAAAATCAATGATCAAGATCATGTTTTTGCGCTCGCAATCAATGGAAAACAGTTCAGTAGCGAGGATTTTTCAAAGGAGATCGAACAACTTGGGATCAACGGTAAAAGCCAGTTGGCCTTTGTAATCGGGGGTTCACTTGGATTGGGTGATGCAGTGCTGAAAAGAAGTCAACAACAGATGTCATTTGGAAAGTTGACTTATCCACATCAGTTGATGCGGTTGGTTTTGGTAGAGCAGATTTATCGAGGATTTCGGATTATGCGAGGGGAACCGTATCATAAGTAGGGATATTTTTTTGCTTATTAACAAAAAGTATAGAAAATAGATATGCTCTTTGGTAAAATTAAATAGACACAAAGTTAATGACTTGTTAAAAAGGAGAGTGAAGCATGTCGATTAATAGTAATTCTAGTATTGCCAGTGGGGTTTCAGCCTCATTTAGTCAATCAGCTAGTGCATTAAATAGAATATCCGTTTCTGTCAGCTCTGGACAAATCAACGTGGCTGGTAATAGCACTGCAATTGAAAGTTTTTCAACCTTTCAATCTAGTCTAAAAGGTGTGTCTAACAGTATTGTAAAAGCAGGGGACAATATAAATTCTGTTGCGAAAGAGTTTGAACGCATTGACCAAAAAATTGCGCAGTTACCTACTCTTTCAATTGGAGGGATAAGGTAATGACGTTAACTTCGCAACAACGTTTTGACGATCAAAACTACCAGTTTCGAAATCAACTGGAAGAACTTCAAGAAGCACAACGAGATAATAAGAAAGACCAACAGTTTATTGAACAACTACAAGAACGATTCTATGCGTTACAACAACAAGAACAACGAATCTATCAGGAATCTCTAAATGAAGTAGAATCAGAAGAGAGAGCTTTTTTCGAGGAACGACAGGATGATAGTTTTCACTTATCACGACAAGCATTACAAGAATTTGAAGAGGAACAAGAACAGTTAGCGCAAGACCGTAAAACCTTGTTAGAAAAAGAAGACTCGGTCCGTTCAGCACATCGAAACTTCTTAAAAACAGAAGAGAAGGAGATGTCGAATGGGACTTAAATTTATTGTGTCAGAAGCACAAGCTAGAAGTTCACAAGCAACACAGGTTAGTAGTCAGGCACAACAAGCTGTGTCTTCCTTACAACAAAGCATCCAACTGTTCTTGTCTGCGCCTTTATCCAGTAAAGCCTATGATTCGGCTAAAAGTTATTTTATGGTGGCGTATACGCCTATTTGTCAGTCCATTATCATGACTGCCGAAGCTTTTACCAGTGCGCATAAGAAATTTGTAAGTGAATATCAGGCTACTGTAGGTGGAGAAGATATAGATGAGGACAAAATTCAAGCAGAGATTGATCAATATCAAGAGTTATTACACACGATTGACGACTTGATTCGCGATGCGAAAAGGCCGCGACCAGACTTAGAAAGACGTTCTATGAACGCTTATGAGTCCATGCAAAAGCGAAAAGAAAAACTGGAGAAATTACGGACATACAGTGCTCAGTCAGCAAGCTTCTTTAGTGAATACACTTCTTCTCAACAAGAATTGAACAATGGTATTGCGCAAGTTAAGGATTGTAAGGCATGGAATGCCTCTACAGGGACTTTTGATATCAGTAAGTTAGATATGAACTGGGCAAAAGATATTACTACTCGTTGGAAAAATAGAGAAGTAGCTAAAGCAAAGCAAAAAGAAGAAGCGTTTAATAACAACTTAAAGAAACTAGAAGGCTATACTATTTATGCATGGCCATATGAAGACCCTGTAACTGGGAAGGTTTCAGTTAATTGGTTTATAGATAAAGATGGCCGCAGACTTGACAATAGTGAATTACAAAACTTCTTAGAACAACATGGAACGGAATTAGATCCCAGTTATTATCAAATTGTCGATTGGAAAAAAATCAGAGATTTAGAGAATGATGCTTTAAGACGAGGAGAAACCTATATAACAGGTCAAAAATATGAAGGACTATCAAAAGGTTCTATACAGTTGAGTGGCTATATTTCGACAGGATATGCATTCGCACAAGATAGTGGACTATATGACCTTGCTATGATGACGGGGCTTTCTTATGCAGGTTCTAAAGCGAAGGTTTCAACTCCAAAGAAATCTAGTGGGACTAAACCTCCTAAAACTGATTTTGGTGCAGAAAATCCAGTATCTGGAAAAGACTGGAATAATTACTTTAAAGATAAATATGGTGCTGGAAATGTCCAATGGAAGCCCACCTCATTCGATGATATAGTAGCAAATCCAGAAAGACTATATGGAAGTACAAAAAATGAAATCAAATCTATTTTAGGATCGGAATGGACTGAAGGAGTCTATGGTCGAAATGGGTCTGGATGGAAGTTTACACATCCAGATGGAAGTGTATTCTACCATGGTGGTGGTGGTGTTCACGAAGGTTCGTATTATGGATTTTCAAATGGAAAATCTGGAAAAGTTAAAATTTATAAAGAAGAAGATGGCTATGTTCCTACAATGGATGATAAAGGTACTGCAATAAAAATTGATTAAAAGAGGTGTGAATTTTGATAACAGTAGGCAAATCATTTGAACTATTTTTAGAAACATTAAAGCATTCTAACTCTAATGTGTTAAAGCAAGATGATGATATTATAGAGTACTATCTTCTTGAAGAATTTGCCATAGAGGCACCAGCTTTCTTGAGTGATTTTACACTTGAAAGATTAGAAAATGAAGGAATTATAGATAGAAAAATAAAAAACTTGGGAACTGATTTACAAAAAAAATATTTTTTAATTGATCAAAAGAAAAATTGGGATGTATGTGCCATAAAAGAAAGCCAAGAGTGGAAGGAGATACTAGAATTTTCCGATCAAATATCTAAATTAATTCATGAAAAATGGACAGATGAAGAAATAGCATATTTAAAAACAATATAAAATGGAACTTCCTTATACCAAGCGTATAGGAAAAGATAACTTGTTGATGAGTGTTACATCTGAGAAGAGTGAAACTAATTTATGATAGTATCATGAAGGTGAACTAGTGTATTCATCTCAAAAACAACTATATATTATATCTATGAAGATCAATCATCTTAAATGGTGGTTGGTCTATTTTTGTGCTTCAAGGAGGGAAATAAAATGTTTGATAACAAAGAAAATCGTTACATCACGAAGGGAGTGAACGAACAAGTACCAAAAGAAATCCAACTCTATTGCTGGCAATTAATCGACAAAAAAAGAAGCGAAGCAGAACCAGAATTAGACTACTTACAAATCTTTGAGTTCAATCCAGATAACCAACGCCAAGCAGTTGAAGTGATTCATCGACAAGAAGAACCATTTTTCATCGATTATCATACCTACACCATAAAGGAAAAGATAGCTGATTTCCAAATTAAAAAAATATGGGTGATCGATGATCGTAGTCATCAAACCATGTTATTACCAGAAGATTATTAACTGCATTTTTCTAAGAACCAACTACAACAATCAGTAAGGAGAAAAACATGAAAACAAACTAACCGAGAAAACGTGTAGCTATTGTTAGTCTTGAACTGGTGAAAGAAGCCTCAACTTTTTACGCCGCTAGAACCTGTACTAGCCCTCAAGCAGTCTACGAGTTATTCGCCCCGTTTATTGAAACAAAAGATCGAGAACATTTGGTGATCGCTGGTTTAAACGTAAAAAATGAACCAACGGCTATTCAAGTTGTTCATATAGGAACCATCAATCAGTCCCTCGCTTTCCCTAGAGATATCTTAAAGATGGCACTGTTGTCAAATAGTGTGTCTATTTGTGTTGGGCATAATCATCCTTCAGGTAGTGTGACCGCTTCATTAGCGGATATTGAATTTACTGCGAAGTTAGAAAAAGCCTGTCGATTGCTTCAAATCAATTTACAGGATCATTTGATAATTGGTAGTGGTGGAAAATATCTGTTTATGAAAGCAGAAGGTTATATAACCGATAGTAAGTAAAGAAGCCTTATGAGGGAAGCTCATAAGGTTATTTTTATACCATAGAAAGGAAAAAAGCCATGTTAAATGAAGCAATGACGATTTTATAAAAACAAATGCAGCTTGTAACAGTAAAAGAGGAATGGAGCTATGAATCTGTCACACTGGAGAGAGAAGAACTAGACGAAGCTACTCTTCCTGAAGGAGCCAAAAAACAATTACCAAAACTAGTAATGACCCACTTGTATTTATATGTAGATAATCAAGACAATGAATATGTTTTGTATTTTCTTACCGATGTGACCAGTCAACAATGAATATGCTGCTTTAATGGGTGTGTACATTTCTTGAGTAGTTAGTTGGATTCTCAACTTAAAAATGGAAAACAATTTATCGAAGGTGATAGTATCAAAGATAGATGGGATGTAAAAACAGTTTTATATTTTTGTTATTGAGTTTCATATGTAAAAAAAATTAGCGAAACAAGATTCGTTTGAAGCATCTCTGCGATTATGTGAGTTTAAATAATGCAGATAGAATTTCTGAAATGAAACGATAAAATACCTCAAAAAAAGTGTAGCAAGAAAAAATTAGGCTGTCTGTTTCCCAGAAATTAAAGGAAGCAGACAGCCTAATCAAAGTACTTTTATTCAATACTCATTTTTGTGGACTAATAAGAAATAGTTTCTGTAAGATTTTGTATAACTTATCTTTTTGCATCAACTTCTATTTTAATTCTAGTTAGTTGATCATCAAAATTACTAGAGAAATAGAATGTATAGCTCTTGCTGACACCAATCTCATAAGTTAAAGCACCAATCGTTTCTATGTCTCTTGAGTTTGTACTACCATACTTCTCTTTTATGGTATTTATCAGAATAGAATTATTCCTATCCGTAATTTTTATTCCACCAGGAAGAGTGATTCCTCTTCCAAGATCGGAAGCTTCTGAGGTATGAAGATACAATTCAGTAATATCGCAATCTTTTAATTTCTGATCTTTTTCAGAAAAGTTTTTTACTTTAACCGTTACTTCGGCATCACCTTTAACCATATAGAAGCTGCTTTCAGAATCTCCTGCTTCAAGAGTATCCGTTGTTTTAACGCTATTACTCTCTTTTGCAGACCAACCAAATGCTTCAAATTCTTTATACGTAAGAGGAAGTTGAACCACTTCTCCATCAAGTTCTATTTGGAAAGAGTCCCAACTGTCACTTAAAGCACCAAAGTCAGGTTTTTTAGTTGTGTCATTGTCAGAATCCTCCTCATCGGATGTGTCCTCACTATCTGATGTGTCAGTATCAAGTTCTTTCGCATCTTTTAAATCTTCTTCACTTGCTTTATAGTTATCTTTTGCATATTGGAGCACAAAGTCTATAAAATCGCCTTTAGTCAAGCCTATTTTTTTCAACGATTTTGTATATGCCTCAAGGGTTTCTTCTTCATCAGCAGAATGTTTTCCTTGGAAATAGACGATTTCACTGTCGATATCATTATCTTTCTCATTATAGCGGATGCTTGCTATGCTATTGGGAATCAGGTTGTCCCCTTTTTTCTCTAATTCTACATAGGATTCAAATGTAATACCTGTATCTGGATTGTCCAGAACCAGAGAATAAATCATCGTGCCAAAGGAGGGATAACTTCTATCTGAAAATAGATATCCTTCATCTTTAAATTTTTTAACCGTGTCATTTTCCTTCTTTTTGGATCCCTCTTTATTCCCGCTGTTTGTACCGCAAGCAGCAATAGTTAATAAGAGCAACACCAGTAGACCAACCCAAGCCTTTTTTTTGAAATTTTTCATAATATTCTCCTTTTTATGTTTTAAGTAATGTTATCTTTGTAAATAACATTACTACCTATAAAGAATAGCATAATTAAAACTCCAATTCAAACGCACAAGGAGTGGTATAAATGTAGTGTGAATGGTTGATAAAGGTATGTTTTTAAGCTGAAAATAGGAATGGATTTGTAGAGAGATCTTGATTGAGTAACATTTAGTAAGTCTAAAAAATGATGATTATGAAGACTAGAGTAAATACTCTTTAAAGGTAAATATATGGTAGTTAATAAAACAATTTATGTAGAACGGTCACTAGAATTCATTTATAAGAAATTGAAAGTATCTATGAAATCAGCTAAGATAAATATAGAAGTGAAAACAAACCAGATGATGTGATAGAGATAAGACTTGTGTACTAACATTTACACAATCCTTTCATCATGTGGATGTTTTAGGGAATGGAATAACTTTTCAGAATAGGAGAAATTGAGTATGAAAATAATAGGGTTTTTGTTGTTGCTTCTTATTCTAAAAGGAATAGAATATTTTGCACGAGTACATGCATATAAAAAGCGGATCAAAGAATATCAGAAAGAAAACGAGTTAACAACCGATGAAATAGTCTTATTTAAAGAAACGATGTCTATTGCAAAAGATCAAATTATACTTTTGGAATTAACAATCAACAAATCAAAAGCTTTAATGAAAATAGAAACAAAAGAAAAAGGACTAGGTTCTTCAAAATTGTTATTCTCTGAATTGATGGAACAACCAAAGAGGATGACTGAGCTTGAACAATTTTTGTATATAAAGCTACCAGGTATTGTCGAGGCCTCAGAAAAATTTATTCAAATACAAGAAGCGCAACTTTCAACAGCAGATATTGAAAGGTCAAAGAAAATGATTATGGAAACCATTACGTCGTATTCATCTAGTATTACAGATGAATATGAAGAAATAATTCAAGACGCCTCAGAAGATATCTATCTAACTAAGAAATTGATCGAGGGAAAATAATGAGAAAAAAACAAAAGAATTTTTATGACTCGTATGATGCTCTGTTTTCAAAACCAGCTCTTTTTACAAAGCAAGAGAAGACATATGAAAAAAACATGCCAAAGCTTAAGCTGAAAAGTATAGTAATGATTATGAAAGACTCAGCTAAAACACCGTCAAAAAGCAAGAAAAAAGAAAAAAAACCTGCTAAAAAAAAATTATCAATGATTCTAGCGATTGTATTTTTAGTAATTATTTTTTTTGTTATCAAGACGGCGAATAATTCTTCTGGTTCATTTAGTTCTTACTCAGATGAATATATTGATGTTTATCCTTTAAAAGAAGGAACTGTCAATAAAACAAGTGATAAAAATTTTAGTACACCACTTGCGCTTAGTATCAATGATCATAGTATTGTAACTAATAATGGTTATGTATTAGAAGTGTTGAATGATGCAGATATAGAAATCCAAAAAGAAGAATTGTCAGTGTTACCGACAAATGATAAATATGCGAATTATTTTTATATCGCCTATATTCCTTTTTATTCTAATCGACGTTATGAACGTTCAGCAAGTATGTTTATATCAGGAAATATCACGAATAGTTTAAATGAAAGTTTCATAAAAGATAAGAACTCTTTTTCTAAAGCATACTTTGAAAAGGACATTGGTGAAGTAAAGAATGGTTACGTTGTTACGTACAAAGAAGGGGAATACTCTAAAGTAAGTATTTCACGTTTCTTCATATTTCCTGACGAAACTGGATTGTGGCTGAAGGCTGATTCTAATGAGGAAAATACCGAGAAGCTTACCGTAGAAAACACACTGGAAGAGGTTAAAGAGGTGTTAGGTAATGATTTTACCTTTTTAGATGAAAATTTTACGTTCAAAAAAAGTGAATAGAATAAACAACTAGAGCTGAAGGAATCAGTTCTAGTTGTCACACATCAGTATAATTATGACAGCGCCTAAAATATGGCTGTTATTAATAATAGTGTGTTTTTTTAGTTTTGTACTCACTAGGAGAGACCCCCATCTCTTTTTTAAAGACTTTGCTAAAATAGTTTCCTGTTGAAAAGCCAACTTTTTTAGCGACCAGTTCCACCGCTTCATCTTCCCATAATAGCGATAAGGAATGAAGGATACGTACTTTTTTTAAATAATGAATTGGGGGAGAGTGATAAGTTGCTTCAAATAACCGAATCAATTTATATTTTGATAACTCATACTTTTCAGACAAGAATTCTAAGCTAATATCTTGGAAATAGTGATGATCAATATAGTCTTTTATTGCTTGGACCGTGTCTGTTTTTTGTTGAATTTCTTTTTGAATTTCTTCTTGGATATCTAAAAAAAGAGTAAACGCTGCTTTAGCATTTTGTGTAACAGTTAATTCTTGGGTATAGTTATCTATAATAAATTCTTGCAACATTTCAATGAATGAATCCGATAATTCAACAACGGTAAAGGATGTATCCAACCATTGCAGCATATTTCCTGAAAACTCGATAAATAGAAAGTGCCAATCTTCACCGAAGTAGCGATAATTTCCAGGGATTTTAGCAAAAAAGCCCTTATTCTTTGTTAAAGCAACGGTTCGCTTGCCTACTTGTAGAAATCCCTGACCTTTTAATGTTACTTGCAAAACAATTAGTTGTTCTTTTCGATTACGTGCGTCCCAATCATAATGAAGACTTCCTTGTCCGACACCAATGCCCCGGATGAGTGGTAAATGTCGGTCATCGATGTAATGGAATTGACGTACAAAATTCTGCAATTTATTACCCTCCATGAAATAATTTCTTCTTGTTACTTCTGATTATACTCGATATCATGGATATAATAAAAGAAGAGGAATGATAAATATGTCGATCTATTTTGATACAGCACAGAATTTTTTTCACCTGAGCAATAATGAAATTAGTTATATCATTGGTATCGAAAAAGAACAATATCTTACCCATAGGTATTTTGGTCCTCGCTTAGCAGAGTATCATCAAGTCAATCAGCTGCAAATGATCGATCGCGGCTTTGCCACGAATCCAATCAGTGAAGAGCGTACTTTTTCGCTAAACACGCTACCGCTTGAAACGAGTACACAAGGTAGCTTAGATTATCGGGTGAGTAATTATCTGTTTCGGAATACAGATGGCCATTGTATTACTAATTTTGTGTATGATCATTTTGAAATTTTAGAAGGCAAGCGACCTTTAGAAGGCCTCCCTTCACTAAGGGGAGACCAAGAACAAACCTTAGCAATTTATCTTGTAGATTCTATCCAGTCACTTGAAATGGTGTTGTATTATACGATATACGAAGATCTTCCTGTCATTACACGCAGCGTATCCTATACAAATAATGGGGCACAGGTAATCTATATAGAAAACGCTGGTTCGATGCTCTTAGATTTTCCCCGTTGTGACTTTGACTTACTAACACTTAACGGGGCCCATACAAATGAAGCAACAATCCATCGCCAAGCGCTCCATCCTGGTATACAAAAAATCTCATCAGCTAGAGGAACGAGCAGTCCGCAGCATCATCCGTTCTTAGGGCTTGCTGATCGGTATACGAATGAAGATCAAGGGGATGTTTATGGCTTTCATTTTATTTATAGTGGGAATTTTGTTGCTCAAGCTGAAGTAGAGCAGTATGGAAGCACACGGGTTCAAATCGGAATCAATCCAGAAACGTTTGAATGGAAATTAACACCTGGATCAACGTTTCAAACACCAGAAGTTGTGTTGAATTTTAGTGCGAAAGGATTTAATCAGCTTTCCCAGACATTTCATACGTTATACCAAACCTATTTGATTCCTAAGCAATGGCAACAGGAGGAGCGTCCCATTTTACTTAATTCTTGGGAAGGCAATTATTTTGATTTTACTGAAGAGGACTTGATCCGCCAAGCTCAATTAGCGAGTACATTAGGGATTGAATTATTTGTTTTAGATGACGGGTGGTTTGGTCAACGTACAGATGATACAACTTCTTTAGGCGATTGGTATGTGAACAACGCAAAACTTCCAAATGGGATCGAGCATCTTGCGGATGTTATTCACCAACAAAAGATGAAATTTGGTTTATGGTTTGAGCCAGAAATGATTTCTGTAAAAAGTCGTTTGTTTGAGAGACATCCAGAATGGAGTCTACAGGTTCCCAATTACCCTCAAACACAGGGGCGACAACAGCTGGTCTTAAATTTGAGTTTACCAGAAGTTCAAGACCACCTCATTCAAATGCTGACAGCGTATCTGTCATCAAATAAAATCGATTATATAAAATGGGATATGAATCGACATTTAACGGAATTGGGTAGCTTTCTTTTACCCAATGATCAGCAAAAAGAAGTTAGCCATCGTTATGTCTTAGGACTGTATCGTATTCTATCTGAAGTAACAGAACGATTTCCCCAAGTCCTTTTTGAAAATTGCTCTAGTGGTGGCGGACGATTTGATCCAGGAATGGTTGCTTATATGCCTCAAACTTGGGCAAGTGATAACACAGATGCGTTATGTCGCTCGAAAATCCAATATGGCTATAGCTATCTGTATCCACCAATTATGATGGGCGCTCATGTTTCGGATAGTCCTAATCATCAAGTAGGTCGAAATACTCCCTTAGAAAGTCGCTTTCTAATTGCAATGAGTGGAAACTTTGGCTACGAATTAGCAATAGAAAAACAATCGCCACAAGAGCTCGAAATGATAAAAGAGCAAATTATATTTTATAAAAAGCATCGTAAACTATTACAGTTTGGTCAATTCTATCGTTTAAAAGAACTTGATGCGGCTTATTCCACTGCTTGGCTATTCAAAAATGAAACAGAAGCGCTTCTTGTTTATTCCAATGGACTAGCTCAACCAGCGCAAGCGGTTCAGTATTTAAAAACAAAATATCTTGAGGAATCGGCTCTTTATAAGGACATGCGTACTGGGGAAATATACAGCGGTAGTGAATTAAATCATGCCGGTATTCTTGTTCCAAGGATCAAAGGGGATTTCAATTGTTTCTATATTCATTGGACTGTTGTTAGGTAAATGATACATTAAAAAGATCCCTTATGGCGAACCGCCGTAAGGGATCTTTTGGTTAATTTAATAAAACAGCATAAGCTTCGTAAGGGAGAAGGGTTTGACTAATTTCTTTTTCATAATTATGAATCAGGATTTCTTTGATTTGTTGTGTTGCATCCAGTAAGAATTGAGCCGGCTTATTGGAAAAATTGACAACAACTACTATTTCTTCTCCGTCATTCTTACGGATATAGGCTAAAACTGCTGCATCTTCTGTTTGAATACTCTCAAATGTTCCTTCTGTAATCACTGGTAATTCTTTTCGGAGTTGAATCAATTTTTTGTACGTATAAAATAAGGAGTCTGGATCATCTAAAGCAGCGGCTACATTGATTTCACTTGAATCTCCTGCAGGTAGCCAAGGAATACCAGTTGTAAAGCCCGCTTGTTTAGAATCATCCCACTGCATTGGATGACGTGCGTTATCACGTCCTTTGGCATTGATAGAGGCGATGATTTCTTCTTCTGTATAGCCTAAAGTGATGCGTTCATCATACATTCTACGACTTTCAATATCATCGACTTCGTCAATTGATTTTACTGGATAATTGATCATCCCAATTTCTTCTCCTTGGTAAATATAAGGTGTTCCTTGAAGAAAATAAAGATAGATAGCTAACATTTTCCCACTAAGCACCCTGTACTCTTGATCATTGCCCCAACGAGAAATGATTCGTGGTAAATCGTGATTATTCCAAAATAGGGAGTTCCAGCCTTTACCAGTTAATTCAGTTTGCCATTTAGAAAAAACATGATGCAGTTCTTTTGGATCAAGTTTTTTTAGATCCCATTTTCGTTTGCCTGGTTGTTTGTCCAAATTGATATGCTCAAATTGGAAAACCATCGATAATTCATCTCTGTCCTCGTCTGAATAAAGTTGAGCAATTTCGGGTGTTGCGCCCCAAGTTTCGCCAACCGTGACCAAATCATATTCACCAAAGGTATTTTGATTCATTTCCTGTAATAGCTCATGGAGTTTTGGCCCATTTTTAGTAATGAATTGGTCGGGTTCTTTTCCGATTAAATCAATAACATCTAGACGGAATCCGCCTACTCCTTTTTCGATCCAGTAATTCATCATACGATAAATTTCGTAGCGCATCATTTTATTTTCCCAATTTAAGTCAGGCTGCTCTTTGGCGTGTAAGTGAAGATAATACTCTCCAAGTTCTGGAACCAATGTCCAAGCAGAACCGCCGAAGTTTGACTGCAGGGTGTTCGGCGGTCGTCCGTCAACGCCTCTTCTCCAAATATAGAAATCATGAAACTCACTCTTTGGATCGTGAAGCGCGGATTGAAACCACGGATGTTCAGAGGAAGTATGATTAACGACTAAGTCCATGATGATCTTGATATTCCTTTTTTTCGCTTCTTCAATTAGTGTGTCCATATCCTTCATTGTTCCATAATCTGGATCGATCGCTTGATAATCACTGATATCATAGCCATTATCTTCATTAGGCGATTGATACACAGGACTTAACCAAATTGCTTCTATCCCTAGAAAAGCAAGATAATCTAACCGTTGAATAATTCCAGGAAGATCCCCGATCCCATCTGCGTTCGTATCTTGAAAGCTACGTGGATAGACTTGATAGATCGTTGCCTTTTTCCACCAATTAGTTTTCATAGCGCACACTCAAAGCTAGTAGATCTTGGTTTCCATCAACACTTAATGTGTCAATTACTTCAACAGCTTCATAGTCGTTCGTATTCGTAACAATCATCATCACTGTTGGGTCAAAGCCGGCTTGTTTGACAGCGTCTAAATCAACTGTTCCTAAGATATCCCCTTTTTTCACTAAGTCTCCATATTTTTTAGTCGTTTCAAAGAATTCTCCATTTAGTTTTACCGTATCGATTCCAATATGGATCAGTACTTCCGCACCATGAGTTGTTTTTAACCCATAAGCATGTTTTGAATCGTATACGACCGTTAATTCCCCATCGGCTGGGGCGTAAATAATCCCTTTTTCTGGAATTACCGCAATGCCTTTCCCCATCATTTCTTGTGCAAAGACAGGATCGTTGACTTCTTTTAAAGCAATAGGTGTGCCTTTGACTGGTGCAGCTAAGATTTCATCTTGAACCGCGATCACTTCCGCTTCAGGATCTTCATTGATTGCAACCGCAACTTCACCTGCACTAGTATCATCATCTGCAAATACAGCCATATGACGTTTACCATAAGCATATGTCGTAACAAAACCAACTAAAATACTGATGACGATCCCAATCATGAAATAAGGAATTGATTTTGGTGCGATTGAAATAAATCCAATCACACTAGCAGGTCCCATCGCCACTGATAAAACATGAAATGCACCAATAAATACACAAGCAACTGCTGAAGCAATCATACCGCAGATAAATGGAAATTTAAGTTTCAAATTGACCCCAAAAATTGCTGGTTCCGTAATTCCTAGCATCGCTGAAATACTTGCTGAGGTCGCTAAACTTTTTTGTTTTTTATTTTTAGTTAATAACATAATGGCAAGTGTTGCTGCACCTTGACCAACGTTTGCCATAGAGGCAACTGGGAAAATGAAGGAACCGCCAGTACGTGCCACATCTGCTAACAAGGTGGTCTCGATTGCTGGAAAACTTTGATGTAGTCCTGTAATAACAATTGGTGAATAAAACAGTCCGAATACACCTAAACCAATTGCTCCTGTTGTATTATACAACCAAACAAGTCCATCAGTTAAACCATCTGAAACGATTCTCATAACAGGTCCCACAACGATAAATGTTAAAAATCCAGTAATAATGATGGCTAACATAGGGGTGAAAGTAAAATCAAATGCATTTGGAATGCGTTTGTGGAAGAATTTTTCTAAAGTTGCCAAAATCCAAGCAACCACTAATACTGGTAACACAGAACCTTGATAACCTGCTTGGGCAACGTTCATCCCAAAAATATGCCAATAATTCATACTGCCTTCCGCAATTGCATTTGCCACACCGTAACCATTAACTAAATCAGGCATAACCATCGCCATTCCAATGGCAGCACCTAGATAAGGATTACCACCAAAGCGTTTGGATGCAGAAAATCCGACTAAGATAGGTAAGAAAGCAAATGGTGCAGAAGCTAATAAATTAATGATACTTGCAACGTCCGTTACATTAGGGAACATTTCTACAACGGATTGCGGGCCAAATAAATGTTGTGCAGTTAACACATTATTCAACGCCATCAATAAACCACCAGCAACTAAAGCTGGAACAATCGGAACAAAAATATCAGATAATACTTTAATAAAGGCCATAATTGGATTGTTCTTCTTACCGTTTGCCGCGACTGCTTTCAAATCAGCGGTGGATGCTTCTTTGACATTCGTTATTTTTATCAGTTCATCATAGACATTGTTGACATCACCAGCCCCAATAATGATCTGAAACTGGTCATTGGCTTCAAAGGTTCCTTTAACAGCATCATTATTGTCTAAAGCTTTTTGATCCACCTTACTTGAATCTTTTAAAACTAACCTTAGTCGTGTCGCACAATGCGCTGCAGCTTGAATGTTGTCTTCGCCGAGTGCTTGCTTGATTTCCTCTGCTACTTTTTTGTAATCCATTCTCATTCCTCCTAAATGTCATTTAAGCGATTTCAATAGAAGTGGTCATCTTGTGTATGAAAGATAGAAATGAAATCGCTTTTTCACATCCAAAGTATACCATTTTTTATAAAATTGTCAAACGTATAACAATGATTATTTTCTTTTGTTAAGGTGTATTTATTTATATTCGAATCATAATTGATTAACGTTTGACATTATGTGTTTTTAAAGCTAAACTATATGCAAGAATACGCTTACGAGGAGAGTACATATGTCTGTAAAAAAAGTTTGGACAAAAGAAGAACGTTATCGTCCGTATCAAGAATGGGATAAAACGCACCTAGCCTTATTGCAAGAGAACATCGCTAATTCTAAATGGCGTTTAGGGTATCATATCCAGCCAAATACTGGCTTACTAAATGATCCAAATGGTTTTTCATATTTTAATAATCAATGGCATGTTTTTTATCAGTCTTACCCAATGGGAGCCGTTCATGGGTTAAAATCTTGGTATCATCTGACATCTGATAATTTAGTGGATTGGAAAGAAGAAGGAACGAAAGTATTTCCAGATAGTTTGTATGATAGTCATGGTGTTTATTCAGGGACTGCTTTGCCTGTTTCGGACCAGTTGTTTCTTGCTTATACAGGAAATGTTCGTGATGCAGAGTGGGTTCGCCATTCCTATCAGTTAGGTGCCTGGATGGATGACTCTGGAACAGTTCGGAAAATCGAAACGCCACTGATTACTGAACCACCGACAGGGTACACATCTGAATTTAGAGATCCCCAATTATTCCGTTACGATGATGAGTACTTGATGGTCATAGGTGCTCAAAATGAGGCTGAAAAAGGAAAGATTCTTACTTATCAGAGTTCTGATTTGCTTACATGGCAGTGCAAGGGTGAATTAGAGTTTACCGATAAAGAAATGGGTTTTATGATTGAATGTCCTAATTTACTAGTAACAAAAGATGCGGCATTACTTATTTTTTGTCCTCAAGGTTTAGAACCAGATATTTGTTCTTATGAAAATATTTATCCTAATACTTACGTTATCGGGGATTCTTACGACAGTGAAGCGAATCGTTTGATTCAGCCTACTGCATTAAAAAATCTAGATGAAGGGTTTGATGTATACGCTACACAAGCCTTTCAAGCACCAGATAATCGTTTATTGTCTATTAGTTGGGTAGGCTTACCAGAAATTGAGTATCCAACCGATCAAGAAGAATGGGCTCATTGCTTAAGTAGTGTAAAAGAGCTGCTTATAAAAGACAAAAAATTGTATCAACGTCCTGTTGCGGAAATGAAACAATTACGTGTAGGTGAAGCACTTGAGTTTAACAAAGATTCTGCTTCCTTTTTTGAAACAGATACAAATCAGTATGAATTAATGCTATCGTTTGACCCGCTTTCCTGTGGAACGCTTACTTTGTTTACGAATAAAGAACAAAATAAAGGATTAACGATTAATTTTGACTCGCAACATGGTAAAATAGCGATAGACCGTAGTCAAGCTGGTGCTGTTTTTGGAGAAGAATATGGCTTTATCCGATCGTTTTCTGTTGAACAAAAACCCTTGGAACTACAAATCTTTGTAGATTCTTCGATTGTTGAGATTTTCATCAATGAAGGTGAAAAAGTAGCAACAATGCGAGTATTTCCAGAAACACATCAGACAGGAGTCCATCTAGAGTGTGATGGAGGCTATCAAGGGAAATTATGGCAACTGCGGAAAACTAACCAATAAAGGATGAATGAACATGGTTGTCAAACTAACGGATGTAGCAAAAAAAGCCGGTGTTTCTCCCACTACTGTTTCTCGTGTGATTAATAATTATGGTTCCCTAAGCCAAAAAACGATTGATAAAGTAAATTTAGCAATGAAAGAGCTGAATTATCAACCAAATTCTTTAGCTCGTTCCTTGCAAGGAAAAAATACACAATTAATTGGATTGATTTTTCCAACTGTTGCAAATCCTTTTTTTGGGGAGCTCGTTGAAAGAATCGAAGGGAAACTATTTGATTTAGGCTACCGCGTTATTTTGTGTGATAGTGCCAATAATAAAGAAAAAGAACGTCATTATATTAATATGCTCGCGGCCAATAAAGTGGATGGAATCATTGCTGGAGCTCATAACTTGGGAATCACTGAATATGAAGATATCGAGTTGCCGATTGTTTCTTTTGACCGTTATTTAGCTGACAATATTCCAATCATTGGCAGTGATAATTTTCAAGGGGGCTATCTAGCTACTGAAACATTATTTGTCAGAGGTGCACGAAAAATTGCGATTCTTACTGGTTCACAAGAATCCAATTCGCCTACAAATTTTCGTTTGAATGGGTATTTAAGTTTCTTAGAGAAACACGAATTAGAACCTAAAATTTTTCAGATTCAAACAACGGCTAGATCAACAACGTTGAAAAATTTAGAAATCAAACATATTTTAGAAACAGAAGAAATCGACAGTTTGTTTTGTACGGATGATTTAACGGCTATCTTAGCATATAATCAATGTCAGCAGTTGAAGATAAACGTTCCTGAACAAATCAAGATCATTGGGTATGATGGGACCAAATTCATTCAAAATTATTTTCCACAACTATCAACGATTGCCCAACCAATGGCTGACTATGCAGATATTTTAGTAGATTTGTTGTTACAACGAATCCAAAATCCAGAAAAAAAACTTGAAAAAAATTACCTACTACCGGTAAAACTAATTCAAGGTCAAACAACCTAACCCTTAAAAGGAGTGAACAATATGTTATACGGTGCGATCGAGGCTGGAGGCACGAAATTTGTTTGTGCAGTAGGAAACGAAAACTTAGAAATAATTGAGCGTGTATCGTTTCCTACAGAAACACCTGAAAAAACTATGCGCTCTGTGATTGGTTTTTTCAAGAAATTTGAAACACTCTCAACGATCGGAGTCGGATCATTTGGCCCAATCGATGTTAAACGAGAGTCTGAAACGTATGGCTATATTACATCTACACCGAAACTTGCATGGAAGAATTTTGATTTTGTTGGGTACTTAAAAGACCAGTTGGCGAATATTTCTGTTGCTTGGACAACGGATGTAAACGCTGCTTGCTATGGTGAATCTATTGCGGGCTGCGGTAAAGGATTATCAAATGTAGTCTATTATACTATCGGAACAGGAGTTGGTGGTGGTGCTTTAATAGATGGCCAATTCGTTGAGGGATTTAGCCATCCGGAAATGGGACACGCCATGGTTCGACGTCATCCTGAGGATACATTTATCGGTAATTGTCCGTACCATACAGACTGTTTGGAAGGGTTAGCTGCGGGTCCAGCCATCGAAAAACGAACTGGAATCAAAGGGCAAGATCTATCGACAGAAGACCCATCATGGGATATTGAAGCATACTACATTGCACAATGCGCATACAATACCACTTTGCTCTTTTCGCCGCAGGTCATTATTTTTGGCGGCGGTGTTATGAAGCAAGAACAATTAAGAAAAAAAGTCCAAGATCAATTCGCTAAGCTCATTAATGATTATGTGAAATATCCAGATTTATCTACTTATATCGTTACTCCTCAATTGGGGGACAATGCTGGCGTGATTGGTTGTCTTGCTTTAGCGAAGGATTTATATTTGCAAGCTTAATCAAAGGTGACAAAGAAGAAGCCATTATAGATTATCTTTCGAAGACTGATAATTTAATCGATGTTTGCTCTTTTTTTTCATATTATTGACTTGACAGTCTATCCAACTATTATTCACTTCCAATACGCAGAGTAGTATCATAACTAGGAATATTTTTAGAAATCTCACCATAAATAATAAATGAAAAGTTATACACTTACATTCAGATCAAGATTACAACAATAGACATTGTAAGTAAAAACACAATCTTGTATAATAAAATAAATCAGAAAAGTTACTTCTACTTCTAGGTAGAAGTACTTTTTTTATCTAAATTTAAAGGAGGAAAAAGTATGTTTTTAAATTTTATCGGGTTAACGTTATTTTTTGGTATAGGGATATTACTCGCAAACGGTATTAGTTTTATGGTCACAAAAGGGAAAAATGTTAAAAGGATGATTGTATTACTAGTCATTGAATTACTCTTACTGGGCAGTTTCTTATTTATTGCCTTACCAAGTAAGACACTATCAACTATTCTATGGATCAACCTAATAGGAGCTGTAGTTGCAAGTAGTTTATTATTGGCAAGTCGCTCTCTCAGTCAAGCCTCTAATAAAATCTTGCACAAAGGGCATAAAACGACCGTGGTAAATGGAGTGAATGATTGGTCTGGGCGTGTACTAGGTATCAGCATTGCTGCAATGGTTTTATTATTCATTGTTAGTTCTGTAACAAAGGTAACAGCAATCGATGATGTCTACCAAACGATTCCGTTAAAGACTGAAGAAAAAGCAGAAGTTTTAACCTCCACCAAAGAAACACCGATAGCCATTGCACCAAAAACAGCGAAACGAAAGATATTGCAAAAGTTCTCGGTGATTCCTAATTCGAATATGTTTACACTAGATGGGATTACGGCACAAGTGGTGAATGGGGAGTATGTCTATGTTGCGACAGTGGAATTTAATGGCTTTTTCAAATGGTCAAAATTAGGAGCAGTTCCTGGCTACTTCATTATTAGTGCAACGGATATCAATGCTCAGCCGACATTTGTAGAAAAGCCGATTATTTACACACCTTCAGCTTATTTTGGGAAAGATGCTGCACGTAAAATTTATGCTGCTTATCCTGATTACGCAGCTACTGGAAAAATCAATTTAGAAATTGACGAAGAGGGGAATCCATTTTATATTCAGACCTTATATAAAGAATATGGTGTTTCTGGTCGAATGAACTATAACGAATTTAAAACAGCTGTGTTAAATGCTACAACGGGCGAAGTGAAAGTCTATGACAGCAAAGACGCGCCCAAATTTGTCGATGCACCAATCACTAGTTCTGCTGCCAACAGTATCAATGAATACTTTGGTCGTTATAGTCAAGGCTGGTGGAATCAAACAATGTTCGGTGCTAAAAAAGATGTTAAAATCCCAACGGAAAATGGTATCTATGCATCAGGTCAAATCACACCAATGATGAATAAAGAAGGCAGTCAATTATTGTATTTTACGGACTTTACAAGTGGAGATGAGGATCAAGATTCTGCTTTAGGTTATTCACTGATTAATGCCAGAACAGGTCAAGTAACTTATTATCGTGATACAAAAGTCGGGATCATGGATAGCGATGGCGCCATTTCGATTGCAGCGAAAATTTACCCAGAGAAAAAATGGAAAGCCAGTATGCCAGTTTTATATAATATCGATGGTGTTCCAACTTGGATTGTTTCTTTAATGGATAGTAAAGGAATTTTCAAAAAATATGTGTATGTGAATGCAGTTGATAATGATATTGTGGTAGATGCTGATGCAGCCCAAAATGCATTGGATGCTTACCGAATTGAATTAGCAACAAAAGGTAGTAATAATACAAGTAGTGAAGCAGCTAATTTAAAAGAAATCAAAGGAAGTGTTTCTCGTGTAACGATCGTTGCAAGTGAAGCACAAACCGTTGTCTCTTTCTTGTTGGAAAATGATAAAACCATCTATAGTGTAACAACGAATAATAGTCCAATGGCTCTTTTCTTGAAAGAAGGAGACATAGTTAAATTCAAAGCGGCCGTTACAGCAGATGCAAAAGCTGCTAGTATTGAAAACCTTGTGATTGAAGGGTTAGAATAGTAATCTAGAAAAGTTTAGCGGTAACAGCATATAACGACTATAAACCTAGAGGGAAAACCCCTCTAGGTTATTTTAATAGACGAAAAACGAGCAATGAATAAATGGAACAGTCCTATATCCCTTTTACTTTAGCATTTATATTATTTGCTCAGAGAAGAACTGGATAAATACGAGCAAAAAACACACTTCTATTTTTACTCATATCGATCTTTCCTCGTTTTAATCCAAGCTATCATCTAGTTAATTCAATTCTTTTAACATTCCAAAGAGCAATTCCCAAGAATAGAACACTACTCACAATCAAAATAATGACAGGAATCAAAACATCGTGTTGATAGTTCATAACAATCCCTAGCTCTTTTTGAACTGCCAGTGCAATTTTGGGAGAATCAGAAGCAAACGCATTTTCTGTCAGAATTTTTCGGATCAAAACAATCCCACTTGTTAGAGGGAAATATTGAATTACGTTTCTTGTTGCTTCTGGTAAGCTGCCGATTGGGACATAACAGCCAGTTAAAAAACCAAGTAATGGACCGATAATAGAAGTCATCGTTGAAAATGTATCAATTCGACGGAAGAAACTGGCAATAAAAAACATAAATGCTGAAGAACATAAAACGGTCAGCAGACTTGCTAAAATGAGTAAGCCAAATTGTTTGAAGGATAGTAAAGCACCATTTGAAATAAAGACGATATACAACTCAGAGACAAGGATCACACCTAACGTCACGAACATTGAAATAAAAAAAGTACTGAGAAAATACCCCAACATGATGTGTTTTTTTGAAATAGGTGAAATCATAAAGTCTGTATAAACATTACGTTCTTTGTCACGAATCAATTGGCTGACTGAGCCTAACGTAGAGCTGGCTGAGACAATTCCAATCACACCAGCCAGCATCCAAGTGTCGATCACTAATTGTGGCTGCGAAAGCATCGATAATTGCTTGATCATGCTATCTCCTAATAAAAAGACATATAAACCGATCATGATAAAGGCACCTATGAAGGAACCCACTACTGCTTGTTTGTTTTTAAAAAATAAGGTTAATCCTCTATATACTAATGCATTCATTTTAGTTGTTCTCCTTCTTGGCAATCGATAAAAAGACATCTTCTAGAGTATTACACTGGTAGGTCTTTTTTAAATTTCCAGGTGTGTCATAAGCGACTGTTCGGCCTTCTGCTAGCATTAAGATCCGATCGGAATCTCTGGCTTCTTCCATATAGTGGGTAGTTAAGACGATGGTCATCTGATACTTTTCTTTTAACTGATGGATCAATGACCACATATCGGCACGAGAGAGGATATCCAATCCCGTAGTCGGTTCATCGAGAAATAATAACTTAGGTGTGTTCAATAATGCTCTGGCAATATCTACCTTGCGTCGTTCTCCTCCCGATAAAACGCCGTAACGCTTATTTAGTAGATGGCTTCCTTGAACGTCCTGTAATTTTAATGTGGCTAGTTCTTTTGCTTCTTTCCAATTTTTAGTATAAAAATAAGCTCTCATAACTAAATTTTCCTTTACTGACAAATCAGAATCCATAATGCTATTTTGAAATACGACTGCTATCAGTGATTTGTGTTCTAAAGGGTCTGACCCTATTTTTTTGTCCTCTAATTCTATTTCGCCAGTGTCAGCTTTGAGTAATCCTAAAAGCAAGGAAATCAAAGTGGATTTTCCAGCACCATTTGGGCCGAGAATGGAAAATAACTCACCGTTTCTAATGGAAAATGAGACAGAATCCAATACGACTTGCTCCCCATATTTTTTTCCAAGCGTTGTTACGTTGACTAATTCATTCATCTGATTTGCTCCTTTTTATTCTTGTTGATAAATCAACTATAACTGCTAAGATTTTAAGGAACAATAGTATTTTCCTAAGTGGTTAAAATTCAAAACCAAGAGGTAAAAAAATAAGCAAGAATTCACGAAAATGAAAAGAAACAAAGGATTTTCAATATTGAGATTGAATAGATCCAACTTATTGTTCTTCAAATTTTCATGAATTTTTGCTTATCGTTCAATAGGATAGTCCGACCTATCCTTGTTTTCGTTTTTGGATAAATTGATTGATCTTGTCAGCTTCTTTGAGGTCATTGCTATACATAATAAATCGGATAAACAGATAAATCAGCACAACGATAACATAATTCAATAATAGCCCGCCAAAACCAAGTTCCCAATGAAGCAAATAATTTGCAAGGGTTATTTGCAAACAAACAATCAGTAAGTAGATCCCGTGATTTAGTAGGATTCTTTGGCCAGAGTATTTTTCATGATCTTCAATAAGAAAGTGTAGCGAACCAGAAATCGCAGCAATCAATAACATATAGCCGAGAGAATGAGTCAATGCATCGGTTTGTAAAACGAAGTTGAGCATGACCAGGGTTGTAAAGATCAATGAGGTTAAACGGAAAGCTTCTTTTAAATAGTTGATTATCTTCATATTATCGCTCCATTCCTAGGCCTTTTTTTAATTCTGGAACATATTTTCTCGAGATCGCAACTTTTTCCTCATTGATCAAACGAGCTTCAAATCGACCGCTAAGTAAGGGGGCAATTGCTTGGATTGCTTCGATATTAAGCAACATCGATTTTGAGATACGGATAAAATCAAAATGCATTAATTTTTCTTCGAGTTGGTAAAGCTTGTCATTACTTTGATACACTTGTTTTTCAGTATAAATAAAGCTTCTTTTATCGACAACTTCAATATATAAAATATCAGAAAACAAAATTTTGTAGAGCGCATTTTCTGCCTCGCCAATTAAAAAATGCTCTTCTTCATTGAGGATGCTGATTACTTTTTCAATGGTTGGTGATAGTTGATGAAGCTTAAATGTGGCTTGTTCTTCAGTGTTTGGATCAATAATTTCAATAGTAGTTTTCACACTCGTTTCCTTTCTAACGTAAACTTATTGCCATTATTATAGCATAAAGGCAATCTGCTTTAGAGCATGATTTGATTAGTTGCTGTCTTGGAAGCGTTAGAGTAAACTTACTGGTAGAAAGAGATATACGTACTTTATATCCAAAAGGAGGAGTAATGATGAATGTTACACAATTATCTAGTGATACGTTAAAGAGAGCGCAAGAGCGCTTTGAAGAGACCTTGGATCAAATGAGTGTGGATGAAGCTAATACGATGCCGGCAGCCTTGATTAAATCAGTTACCTGGTTGATCTGGCATACGGCAAGAGAACTGGACTATCAGATTTCTGAACTTAATCAGACCAAACCGTTATGGTTATCAGCAGGCTGGAGTACGAAATTTGCGTTGGATTTATCGGATGATACAAAAGATTGGTGCCATACACCAGAAGAAGCTGCGAAAGTCAAAGTAACGGAGAAAGCATTACTATTTGAGTATTTAAAAGCGAGCGTAGATCTTACGAATACGTATTTAGCAACACTTGAAGAAAAAAGTCTTAGTGATGTTGTAGATAGAAACTGGACACCAGTTGTAACCCGCCAAGCTCGAATCGTTTCGGCCATTGATGATGCAGTGATGCATTCAGGGCAAGCTGTTTATACAAGAAGATTGGTTATTGGGAAATAAGAACGATTAAATAAATTTAAAAAGCGCACTCCTAAATGGATGCGCCTTTTTGTTTGGGAAGAGTTTTTAATTAAGGTTGCTCACCAATTAATGTCCATTTCAAAGTTGTTAATTCTCCTTTAAGCGCTTTGGTTTTTTCATTAATACCTAACTCGCCATTTAATAGAAGTGAATGGGAACCACGCGCAGCATCATTTTCAGCTGAAGTTACTCTGATTGCAGAGTTAGTAATGGTTTTAGTACCTGCAGGTGTAGTTTTATCTCCTTGGAGAGTAACCATTAACTTTATATGATTATTTTCAAGACCGTATGAATTATTTTGTTTATCTGCTGGAATCTCCTCTTGGACGCTAAGTTCCCAAGAACCATCGCTCAGACCACGAAAATCCTTTACAGTTACGTTAGAGGTATTTTTATTTAGATCAGCTAATGTTTTACTTGAACCATCAATAGTACCTGTAAAACTCATATCAGCAGCGCCAGTTGACAAATCGCCAAGTGATAAGGTACCGCCGGTTAATTCAGCATTTACCTTGGTATTTGCATTAGTATCTTCAGCTGCTTGCATGGTTAGAGGGAATAAGAATAGTCCGCTAAAAATTGTTAAAACGATACTAGCATTCATTTTTGTGTTGTTCATAAATCATTTCTCCGTTTCAATTAAAATTTTTATTTAAACGATACAATTTTTTTATCTTGACTAGTATCGTTAATAAACAGAATAGTAAACCAATTAAGGAAATCAAGAACTCTTTTTCCTCACCAGCTTTAGGTAAGTAAGATTGTTTTTTATCAACATGATAAAAGGAAGGAGCTATCCCATGCACTTCAAAATCATCGAGCTGTGTATCAGTTAAATCAACGGTAATTCGACTGACCTGACTGTTCTCTTCTGCATAGCAAAGCTGGGCTGTTAGCACAGAAAATAGAAGTGTTACGGAAATAAATAGTCTTTTTTTCATAAGGATTCTCCTCAGTAACCAACATTTTGTCAAGGTTCTCCCGACAACAATGTCCATTTAATCGTTCCTTCATATTTACCAGATTGTTCATTATCTGGTACTTTCAACTGTAATTGCTCAATTAACTGATCCGTTAAATCAAAAAAATTGTCTTCATGTTCAGTTGTTTTCCCTTCATAGAAAACATACTGGTTAAATGAATTAGGCTCTATATCTTCGAGAAAAAGACCACCTGCTAATGGGGTATCACCATTTATATTTTTTAAAGGTGAGGATAGATCAATGAGTAATTTTAATGATGATTTTTGTGCTCTATTATCTGTAATGTTGAGACTTTTTGGAGCGATAGTTGGTAAAGTTGCTTGAGCTTCTTGTCCAATTTCTATCAATCCAAAATCTAAATATTCAGGAACAGTCAATGTTAATAGTCCATCTGGTTCTTGGATTTTAACTAGAGTTTTAGCCGTATTCGTTTCACTATTTTGTGGACTATAATTTGTTTCAAATGCACAATATGCTTCTCTAGTTAGTTTAGTCATCTTTTTTAAGTCATAATGAATAATAATTTCTTCTTGAGCATAAAACATTTCAATTTTTTTAGATAGATTCGTTAAGGAAAAGGAATTTCCAGCTACCGCAATAGAGTATTCTTCCTGTCCAATTTGGATTACCTGATTTGTACTTTTTACGATAGCTTCTAAGGTAACTGACTCAGTTAGTAGTGAAAATTCACCTGGAAAAGAAAATCGCAAAT